>NZ_JAENDM010000015.1:0-102523 GCF_019375075.1 Escherichia sp. XD33 | reverse complement strand
TAGCGCGGTGGTCCCACCTGACCCCATGCCGAACTCAGAAGTGAAACGCCGTAGCGCCGATGGTAGTGTGGGGTCTCCCCATGCGAGAGTAGGGAACTGCCAGGCATCAAATTAAGCAGTAAGCCGGTCATAAAACCGGTGGTTGTAAAAGAATTCGGTGGAGCGGTAGTTCAGTCGGTTAGAATACCTGCCTGTCACGCAGGGGGTCGCGGGTTCGAGTCCCGTCCGTTCCGCCACCCTAATTAGGGGCGTAGTTCAATTGGTAGAGCACCGGTCTCCAAAACCGGGTGTTGGGAGTTCGAGTCTCTCCGCCCCTGCCAGAAATCATCCTTAGCGAAAGCTAAGGATTTTTTTTATCTGAAATAACCCTCTCCGAAGTAAATCCTTCTACCGGCATCCTTGCCAGCCATTCATATTAATACACTTCATCCAGCACGTTAATTTTCAAAAGATCGCGAATCAACGCATTTTTATCGCTATTTTGCAGCCATATGGCATAAAGCGGCCGTGAAAGTGTTGTGCTATCGACAACGGTATGCAGGCCGCCTTTTTTACGCGCCCAGCTGACGGGTAGCCAGGTGCAACCATTAAGCATCGCAATCTGTTGCTGTGCCAGTTCAGCAGAACTGGTTGTCAGAATGGGCACTTCGTCAGCACCGATCAAACCTGCCTCATGCTGTTGAAAATCTGGCCCCCACTCAAGTCGCAGATAATTAAGATCTCCCTTTAGTTTTGAAGGGGCACTGGTATAAAGCGCTAAAGTGAAATATCCCAGCAACTGACTACTAAATTCGTCCATTTTGGGCGCTTCAGTGGTAATAAGAAGATCAAGCTGGCGTTCATGCAGCTGTTTTACCAGAGACTGCCGTTGGGCAATTCGCGCTTCGAACTGTAAGCCTGTATGGGCATCCTGATTTTGATACAAGCGTCCCAGCCACTGATTAAGCATACATTCCCACAACGAGGCGCTGGCACCGATAGAAAACTCGTTATGTCGTGAGGTATGCGCCACCTCCTTACGGGCGGCCTGCCAGGTGCTCATGAGCGTTTCTGCATAAGGCAGTAGTTTTTCACCGGCAGCGGTTAAACGGATATTGTTTCTGTGGCGGGTGAAAAGGTTCACACCCAGTTGATTTTCCAGTTGTCTGATTCGAAAGCTCACTGCTGACTGGGTCAGATAGAGCGATTCAGCCGCTCGACCAAAGTGACGCGTTCGGCTAACTTCCAGGAAAGTTTTTAACAATTCCGTATCCACAGTGCTCTCCGCAAAATTATTTGTCGTTATGATTTAAATGTTTTGTTTTACACTCTGTCAAGCGTAACTAATACTCCGCGCCATAACTAGCTCGGTCAAAGAATTAGGAGCGTGCAGGATGGCGGAAAGCTTTACGACGACTAATCGATATTTCGACAATAAACATTATCCACGTGGATTCTCTCGTCATGGTGATTTCACCATCAAAGAGGCACAACTGCTTGAGCGTCATGGTTATGCCTTCAATGAGTTGGATCTTGGCAAACGCGAGCCGGTTACCGAGGAAGAGAAACTCTTCGTAGCAGTATGCCGTGGCGAACGTGAGCCAGTGACAGAAGCAGAACGCGTGTGGTCCAAGTATATGACGCGTATTAAGCGTCCAAAACGTTTTCACACCCTTTCCGGCGGTAAACCGCAGGTTGAAGGTGCTGAAGACTACACCGATTCTGACGATTAATAAAAAGGGCGAAATGCCCTTTTTTTATGTCAGTAGTTTCTGCAGATGGATGAGCAAACGGTCAATCGCTCGATAGCTAACTGCCTCCTGCAAATGCTGACGTGTGATAATGTCAGACTGATCAATATCAGCAATGGTTCGTGCAACTTTCAATAACCGCTGCCAGGCACGAATCGATAACCCCAGATGGATCAGTGTTCCTTCCAACCACATCGCATCTTCGCTCTCAAGTTTGCAGAATTGGCGTATTTCCGGACTATCCAGCCAGGCATTCAGTTTATTCTGCCGCTTAAATTGGCGCTCTCTGGCGGCCATTACGCGTTGTTTAACGGTGGCGCTGCTTTCTCCCGGCACTACCGTTTTACTCAAAATGCCGGGGGGTGGTAATGGGATCTCCAGTGAGAGATCGAAGCGGTCGAGAAAGGGCCCCGAGAGCCGGTTGAGATAACGTAATGTCTGTTCTGGCGTGCAGCGGTTATGGTTTCCCTGATAATGTCCGGTAGGGCTGGGATTCATCGCCGCAACAAGCTGGAAACGGGCTGGATAGGTTATTTTTGCTCGTGTGCGTGAAAGATGGATCTGCCCGGATTCAATCGGCTCTCGCAAGGCATCCAGTGTACGCCGTTCAAATTCAGGTAGCTCATCAAGAAAAAGCACGCCGTTATGCGCCAGCGAAATTTCACCGGGCCCTGGAATTGCGCCACCGCCTACCATCGCAGTTAACGATGCACTGTGATGAGGTGAGCGGAACGGGCGCTGCCGCCATTGTTTTTGTACTGATTCAGCATTTACCAGACTTAATATCGCAGCACTCTCCAGTGCCTCTTCATTGCTTAAATCTGGCAACAGGCCATTAATACGGCTGGCGAGCATTGTTTTACCTGTTCCCGGCGGCCCAATCAGTAAAAGGTTGTGCCCGCCAGCAGCGGTAATTTCCAGTCCTCGCTTTCCTTGTTCCTGACCGATAACATCACTGAGATCATGTTGTAGCGCCCGGGATACTGCATCAGTTGGTTTCGGGCGTTCGAGAGCGTGCTTACCTTCCAGAAACGCACAGACAGCCTGCAGATGATCGGCTATCAGGCATCCTTCACCGTTAATTAGCCCCACTTCATCTTCGTTATCTTTCGCGACGATAATTTTTCTGCCCGACTTAATAGCTTCAGTTGCACTGGAGATTGCGCCGGGAACGCCACGCAGAGCGCCTGTAAGCGCCAGTTCTCCGACTAATTCATATTCATCTAACTTATTGGCTGTAAGCTGTTCTGAGGCCGCCAGCAACGCAATGGCGATAGGTAAATCATATCGTCCCCCTTCTTTTGGCAGATCGGCTGGAGCCAGGTTGATGGTGATTTTTTTCGCCGGATATTCATATCCGCTATTGATAATGGCGCTGCGCACGCGATCGCGAGCTTCTTTTACAGTTGTTTCTGGTAAGCCCACCATCGTTAAGCCGGGTAGACCTTTACTGATATGTACCTCAACAGTGATTGGGGGCGCATTTACTCCCAGGGCTGCGCGGGTATGAACAATTGACAGTGACATAAGCCCTCCTTGAGTCACTATTATGTGCATAAGATATCGCTGCTGTAGCCCGCTAATTCGTGAATTTTAGTGGCTGATTCCTGTTTATTTGTGCAAGTGAAGTTGAGTTGTTCTGGCGGTGGAATGATGCTCGCAAAAATGCAGCGGACAAAGGATGAACTACTAGGAAGGGAACAACATTCATACTGAAATTGAATTTTTTTCACTCACTATTTTCTTTTTAAAAAACAACAATTTCTATTGAAATTATTAAACGCATCATAAAAATCGGCCAAAAAATATCTTGTGCTATTCGCAAAATCTATGGTAACTCTTTAGGCATTCCTTCGAACAAGATGCAAGAAAAGACAAAATGACAGCCCTTCTACGAGTGATTAGCCTGGTCGTGATTAGCGTGGTGGTGATTATTATCCCACCGTGCGGGGCTGCACTTGGACGAGGAAAGGCTTAGAGATCAAGCCTTAACGAACTAAGACCCCCGCACCGAAAGGTCCGGGGGTTTTTTTTGACCTTAAAAACATAACCGAGGAGCAGACAATGAATAACAGCACAAAATTCTGTTTCTCAAGATTCAGGACGGGGAACTAACTATGAATGGCGCACAGTGGGTGGTACATGCGTTGCGGGCACAGGGTGTGAACACCGTTTTCGGTTATCCGGGTGGCGCAATTATGCCGGTTTACGATGCATTGTATGACGGCGGCGTGGAGCACTTGCTGTGCCGACATGAGCAGGGTGCGGCAATGGCGGCTATCGGTTATGCCCGTGCTACCGGCAAAACTGGCGTATGTATCGCCACGTCTGGTCCGGGCGCAACCAACCTGATAACCGGGCTTGCGGACGCACTGTTAGATTCTATCCCTGTTGTTGCCATCACCGGTCAAGTGTCCGCACCGTTTATCGGCACGGACGCATTTCAGGAAGTGGATGTCCTGGGATTGTCGTTAGCCTGTACCAAGCACAGCTTTCTGGTGCAGTCGCTGGAAGAGTTGCCGCGCATTATGGCTGAAGCATTCGACGTTGCCAGCTCAGGTCGTCCTGGTCCGGTTCTGGTCGATATCCCAAAAGATATCCAGCTAGCCAGCGGTGACCTGGAACCGTGGTTCACCACCGTTGAAAACGAAGTGACTTTCCCACATGCCGAAGTTGAGCAAGCGCGCCAGATGCTGGCAAAAGCGCAAAAACCGATGCTGTACGTTGGTGGTGGCGTGGGTATGGCGCAGGCAGTTCCTGCTTTACGAGAATTTCTCGCTACCACAAAAATGCCTGCCACCTGCACGCTGAAAGGGCTGGGCGCAGTTGAAGCAGATTATCCGTACTATCTGGGCATGCTGGGAATGCATGGCACCAAAGCGGCGAACTTCGCGGTGCAGGAGTGCGACTTGCTGATCGCCGTGGGTGCACGTTTTGATGACCGGGTGACCGGCAAACTGAACACCTTCGCACCACACGCCAGTGTTATCCATATGGATATCGACCCGGCAGAAATGAACAAGCTGCGTCAGGCACATGTGGCATTACAAGGTGATTTAAATGCTCTGTTACCAGCATTACAGCAGCCGTTAAATATCAATGACTGGCAGCAATACTGCGCGCAGCTGCGTGATGAACATACCTGGCGTTACGACCATCCCGGTGACGCTATCTACGCGCCGTTGTTGTTAAAACAACTGTCGGATCGTAAACCTGCGGATTGCGTCGTGACCACAGATGTGGGGCAGCACCAGATGTGGGCCGCGCAGCACATCGCACACACTCGCCCGGAAAATTTCATTACCTCCAGCGGCTTAGGCACCATGGGTTTCGGTTTACCAGCGGCGGTTGGCGCACAAGTCGCACGACCGAACGATACTGTCGTCTGTATCTCCGGTGACGGCTCTTTCATGATGAATGTGCAAGAGCTGGGCACCGTAAAACGCAAGCAGTTACCGTTGAAAATCGTCTTACTCGATAACCAACGGTTAGGGATGGTTCGACAATGGCAGCAACTGTTTTTTCAGGAACGATACAGCGAAACCACCCTTACTGATAACCCCGATTTCCTCATGTTAGCCAGCGCCTTCGGCATCCCTGGCCAACACATCACCCGTAAAGACCAGGTTGAAGCGGCACTCGACACCATGCTGAACAGTGATGGGCCATACCTGCTTCATGTCTCAATCGACGAACTTGAGAACGTCTGGCCGCTGGTGCCGCCTGGCGCCAGTAATTCAGAAATGTTGGAGAAATTATCATGATGCAACATCAGGTCAATGTATCGGCTCGCTTCAATCCGGAAACCTTAGAACGTGTTTTACGCGTGGTGCGTCATCGTGGTTTCCACGTCTGCTCAATGAATATGGCTGCCGCCAGCGATGCACAAAATATAAATATCGAATTGACCGTTGCCAGCCCACGGTCGGTCGACTTACTGTTTAGTCAGTTAAATAAACTGGTGGACGTCGCACACGTTGCCATCTGCCAGAGCACAACCACATCACAACAAATCCGCGCCTGAGCGCAAAAGGAATATAAAAATGACCACGAAGAAAGCTGATTACATTTGGTTCAATGGGGAGATGGTTCGCTGGGAAGACGCGAAGGTGCATGTGATGTCGCACGCGCTGCACTATGGCACTTCGGTTTTTGAAGGCATCCGTTGCTACGACTCGCACAAAGGACCGGTTGTATTCCGCCATCGTGAGCATATGCAGCGTCTGCATGACTCCGCCAAAATCTATCGCTTCCCGGTTTCGCAGAGCATTGATGAGCTGATGGAAGCTTGTCGTGACGTGATCCGCAAAAACAATCTCACCAGCGCCTATATCCGTCCGCTGATCTTCGTTGGTGATGTTGGCATGGGCGTAAACCCGCCAGCGGGATACTCAACCGACGTGATTATCGCTGCTTTCCCGTGGGGAGCGTATCTGGGCGCAGAAGCGCTGGAGCAGGGGATCGATGCGATGGTTTCCTCCTGGAACCGCGCAGCACCAAACACCATCCCGACGGCGGCAAAAGCCGGTGGTAACTACCTCTCTTCCCTGCTGGTGGGTAGCGAAGCGCGCCGCCACGGTTATCAGGAAGGTATCGCGCTGGATGTGAATGGCTACATCTCTGAAGGTGCAGGCGAAAACCTGTTTGAAGTGAAAGACGGCGTGCTGTTCACCCCACCGTTCACCTCCTCCGCGCTGCCGGGTATTACCCGTGATGCCATCATCAAACTGGCGAAAGAGCTGGGAATTGAAGTGCGTGAGCAGGTTCTGTCGCGCGAATCACTGTACCTGGCGGATGAAGTGTTTATGTCCGGTACTGCGGCAGAAATCACGCCAGTGCGCAGCGTAGATGGTATTCAGGTTGGTGAAGGCCGTTGCGGTCCGGTTACCAAACGCATTCAGCAAGCCTTCTTCGGCCTCTTCACTGGCGAAACCGAAGATAAATGGGGCTGGTTAGATCAAGTTAATCAATAAATACAAAAAATGGGACGGCACGCACCGTCCCATTTACGAGACAGACACTGGGAGTAAATAAAGTATGCCTAAGTACCGTTCCGCCACCACCACTCATGGTCGTAATATGGCGGGTGCTCGTGCGCTGTGGCGCGCCACCGGAATGACCGATGCCGATTTTGGCAAGCCGATTATCGCGGTTGTGAACTCGTTCACCCAATTTGTACCGGGTCACGTCCATCTGCGCGATCTCGGTAAACTGGTCGCCGAACAAATTGAAGCGGCTGGCGGCGTTGCCAAAGAGTTCAACACCATTGCGGTGGATGATGGGATTGCTATGGGCCACGGGGGGATGCTTTATTCACTGCCATCTCGCGAACTGATCGCTGATTCCGTTGAGTATATGGTCAACGCCCACTGCGCCGACGCCATGGTCTGCATCTCTAACTGCGACAAAATCACCCCGGGGATGCTGATGGCTTCCCTGCGCCTGAATATTCCGGTGATCTTTGTTTCCGGCGGCCCGATGGAAGCCGGGAAAACCAAACTGTCCGAGCAGATCATCAAGCTCGATCTGGTTGATGCGATGATCCAGGGCGCAGACCCGAAAGTTTCTGACTCCCAGAGCGATCAGGTTGAACGTTCCGCCTGCCCAACCTGCGGTTCCTGCTCCGGGATGTTTACCGCTAACTCAATGAACTGCCTGACCGAAGCGCTGGGTTTGTCGCAGCCAGGCAACGGCTCGCTGCTGGCAACCCACGCGGACCGTAAGCAGCTGTTCCTTAATGCTGGTAAACGCATTGTTGAATTGACCAAACGTTATTACGAGCAAAACGACGAAAGTGCACTGCCGCGTAATATCGCCAGTAAGGCGGCGTTTGAAAACGCCATGACGCTGGATATCGCGATGGGTGGATCGACTAACACCGTACTTCACCTGCTGGCGGCGGCGCAGGAAGCGGAAATCGACTTCACCATGAGTGATATCGATAAGCTTTCCCGCAAGGTTCCACAGCTGTGTAAAGTTGCGCCGAGCACCCAGAAATACCATATGGAAGATGTTCACCGTGCTGGTGGTGTTATCGGTATTCTCGGCGAACTGGATCGCGCGGGGTTACTGAACCGTGATGTGAAAAACGTACTTGGCCTGACGTTGCCGCAAACGCTGGAACAATACGACGTTATGCTGACCCAGGATGACGCGGTAAAAAATATGTTCCGCGCAGGCCCTGCGGGCATTCGTACTACACAGGCATTCTCGCAGGATTGCCGTTGGGATTCTCTCGATGACGATCGCGCAAACGGCTGTATCCGCTCGCTGGAACACGCCTACAGCAAAGACGGCGGCCTGGCGGTGCTCTACGGTAATTTTGCTGAAAACGGCTGCATCGTGAAAACCGCGGGCGTCGATGACAGCATCCTCAAATTCACCGGCCCGGCGAAAGTATACGAAAGCCAGGACGACGCGGTAGAAGCGATCCTCGGTGGCAAAGTTGTCGCGGGCGATGTGGTGGTGATCCGCTATGAAGGCCCGAAAGGCGGCCCTGGCATGCAGGAAATGCTCTACCCAACCAGCTTCCTGAAATCAATGGGTCTCGGTAAAGCCTGTGCGCTGATCACCGACGGTCGTTTCTCTGGCGGCACCTCTGGTCTTTCCATCGGCCACGTCTCACCGGAAGCGGCAAGCGGCGGCAGCATTGGCCTGATTGAAGATGGTGACCTGATCGCTATCGACATCCCGAACCGTGGCATTCAGTTACAGGTAAGCGATGCCGAACTGGCGGCGCGTCGTGAAGCGCAGGAAGCTCGGGGTGACAAAGCCTGGACGCCGAAAAACCGTGAACGTCAGGTTTCCTTTGCCCTGCGTGCCTACGCCAGCCTGGCGACCAGCGCCGACAAAGGTGCGGTGCGCGATAAATCGAAACTGGGGGATTAATGATGGCTGACTCACAACCCCTGTCCGGTGCTCCGGAAGGTGCCGAATATTTAAGAGCGGTGCTGCGCGCGCCGGTCTACGAAGCGGCGCAGGTCACGCCGCTACAAAAAATGGAAAAGCTCTCGTCTCGTCTTGATAACGTCATTCTGGTGAAGCGCGAAGATCGTCAGCCAGTTCATAGCTTTAAGCTGCGCGGCGCATACGCCATGATGGCGGGCCTGACGGAAGAACAGAAAGCGCACGGCGTGATCACTGCTTCTGCGGGTAACCACGCGCAGGGCGTCGCGTTTTCTTCTGCGCGGTTAGGCGTGAAGGCCCTGATCGTTATGCCAACCGCCACCGCCGACATCAAAGTCGATGCGGTACGTGGATTCGGCGGCGAAGTGCTGCTTCATGGCGCGAACTTTGACGAAGCGAAAGCTAAAGCGATCGAACTGTCACAGCAGCAGGGGTTCACCTGGGTGCCGCCGTTCGACCATCCGATGGTGATTGCCGGGCAAGGCACGCTGGCGCTGGAACTGCTCCAGCAGGACGCCCATCTCGACCGCGTATTTGTGCCAGTCGGCGGCGGCGGTCTGGCGGCGGGCGTTGCGGTGCTGATCAAACAACTGATGCCACAAATCAAAGTGATCGCCGTAGAAGCGGAAGACTCCGCCTGCCTGAAAGCAGCGCTGGATGCGGGTCATCCGGTTGATCTGCCGCGCGTAGGGCTATTTGCTGAAGGCGTAGCGGTAAAACGCATCGGTGACGAAACCTTCCGTTTATGCCAGGAGTATCTCGACGACATCATCACCGTCGATAGTGATGCGATCTGTGCGGCGATGAAGGATTTATTCGAAGATGTGCGCGCGGTGGCGGAACCCTCTGGCGCGCTGGCGCTGGCGGGAATGAAAAAATATATCGCCCTGCACAACATTCGCGGCGAACGACTGGCGCATATTCTTTCCGGTGCCAACGTGAACTTCCACGGCCTGCGCTACGTCTCGGAACGCTGCGAACTGGGCGAACAGCGTGAAGCGTTGTTGGCGGTGACCATTCCGGAAGAAAAAGGCAGCTTCCTCAAATTCTGCCAACTGCTTGGCGGGCGATCGGTCACCGAGTTCAACTACCGTTTTGCCGATGCCAAAAACGCCTGCATCTTTGTCGGCGTGCGCCTGAGCCGCGGCCTCGAAGAGCGCAAAGAAATTTTGCAGATGCTCAACGACGGCGGCTACAGCGTGGTGGATCTCTCCGACGACGAAATGGCGAAGTTGCATGTGCGCTATATGGTCGGCGGGCGTCCGTCACATCCGTTGCAGGAACGCCTCTACAGCTTCGAATTCCCGGAATCACCGGGCGCGCTGTTGCGCTTCCTAAACACGCTGGGTACGCACTGGAATATTTCTTTGTTCCACTATCGCAGCCACGGTACCGACTATGGGCGCGTGCTGGCAGCGTTCGAACTCGGCGACCATGAACCGGATTTCGAAACCCGGCTAAATGAGCTGGGCTACGATTGCCACGACGAAACCAATAACCCGGCGTTCAGGTTCTTTTTGGCGGGTTAGGGAAAAATGCCTGATAGCGCTTCGCTTATCAGGCTTACCCGCGCGACAACGTCATTTGTGGTTCGGCAAAATCTTCCAGAATGCTTCAATCAGCGGCTCATGTAGCCGCTTTTTCTGCGCACAAACGCCCAGCTCAAACGGCGTTTTCTCATCGCTGCGCTCTAAAATCATCACGCGGTTACGCACCGGTTCCGGGCTGTTTTCCAGCACCACTTCCGGCAACAGCGCCACACCACAGCCGAGCGCCACCATCGATACCATCGCTTCATGCCCGCCAACCGTGGCGTAAATCATCGGGTTGCTGATTTTATTGCGTCGAAACCACAGTTCAATGCGGCGACGCACCGGTCCCTGATCGGCCATGATAAACGGCACTGTAGACCAGTCCGGCTTCTCTGCCGAAACCTGGTTACGCACCGGGCAGGGCAGCGCGGGCGCAATCAGCACTACTGCCAGATTCTCCAGCATCGAAAACGCCACAGCGCCGGGTAGCGTCTCCGGTTTCCCGGCAATCGCCAGATCCGCTTCTCCCGTGACCACTTTTTCCATTGCATCTGCCGCATCACCAGTGGTGAGTTTGATCTCCACCGACGGGTGTTCCGCGCGGAAGCGATCCAGAATCGGCGGCAGATGGCTGTAGGCAGCGGTCACCGAGCAGAAGATATGTAATTCGCCAGAGAGCGACGGCCCTTGCTGATCGATGGTGTGGCGCAATTGCTGATACTGCAACAGCGTTTGCTGGGCGAAAACGCGCAGCTCTTCGCCCGCTTCCGTCAGCGTTACCGTGCGGTTATCGCGCACAAATAGCGGCTGACCAAGATCTTCTTCCAGGCGCTGAATCTGCCGTGAGAGCGTGGATGGGCTAACGTGCATCGCCCGCGCGCTGCGGCCAAAATGGCGGCTTTCCGCCAGATGCAGGAAGGTTTTCAGATCGCGTAAATCCAATGGCGCAGCCCTCGATGTTGACGTTGCAAAAATTGCAATGTGACGTTGTGAATATATCAATTTCCGCAATAAATTTCCTGTCATATAGTGAATTCAATCTCGCAAACGCGAACCGAACAATAAGAAGCACAACATCACGAGGAATCACCATGGCTAACTACTTCAATACACTGAATCTGCGTCAGCAGCTGGCACAGCTGGGCAAATGTCGCTTTATGGGGCGCGATGAATTCGCCGATGGCGCGAGCTACCTTCAGGGTAAAAAAGTAGTCATCGTCGGCTGTGGCGCACAGGGTCTGAACCAGGGCCTGAACATGCGTGATTCTGGTCTGGATATTTCTTACGCTCTGCGTAAAGAAGCGATTGCCGAGAAGCGCGCGTCCTGGCGTAAAGCGACCGAAAACGGTTTTAAAGTTGGTACTTACGAAGAACTGATCCCGCAGGCGGATCTGGTGGTTAACCTGACGCCGGACAAGCAGCACTCTGATGTAGTGCGCACCGTACAGCCACTGATGAAAGACGGCGCGGCGCTGGGTTACTCGCACGGTTTCAACATCGTCGAAGTGGGCGAGCAGATCCGTAAAGATATCACCGTAGTCATGGTTGCGCCGAAATGCCCTGGCACCGAAGTGCGTGAAGAGTACAAACGTGGATTCGGCGTACCGACGCTGATTGCCGTTCACCCGGAAAACGATCCGAAAGGCGAAGGTATGGCGATCGCTAAAGCATGGGCGGCAGCAACCGGTGGTCACCGTGCGGGCGTGCTGGAATCGTCCTTCGTTGCGGAAGTGAAATCTGACCTGATGGGTGAGCAAACCATCCTGTGCGGTATGTTGCAGGCTGGCTCGCTGCTGTGCTTCGACAAGCTGGTGGAAGAGGGCACCGATCCGGCATACGCAGAAAAACTGATTCAGTTCGGTTGGGAAACCATCACCGAAGCACTGAAACAGGGCGGCATCACCCTGATGATGGACCGTCTCTCTAACCCGGCGAAACTGCGTGCTTATGCGCTTTCTGAACAGCTGAAAGAGATCATGGCACCCCTGTTCCAGAAACATATGGACGACATCATCTCCGGCGAATTCTCTTCCGGTATGATGGCGGACTGGGCCAACGATGATAAGAAACTGCTGACCTGGCGTGAAGAGACCGGCAAAACCGCGTTTGAAACCGCGCCGCAGTATGAAGGCAAAATCGGCGAGCAGGAGTACTTCGATAAAGGCGTACTGATGATTGCGATGGTGAAAGCGGGCGTTGAACTGGCGTTCGAAACCATGGTCGATTCCGGCATCATTGAAGAGTCTGCATATTATGAATCACTGCACGAGCTGCCGCTGATTGCCAACACCATCGCCCGTAAGCGTCTGTACGAAATGAACGTGGTTATCTCTGATACCGCTGAGTACGGTAACTATCTGTTCTCTTACGCTTGTGTGCCGTTGCTGAAACCGTTTATGGCAGAGCTGCAACCGGGCGACCTGGGTAAAGCTATTCCGGAAGGCGCGGTAGATAACGGGCAACTGCGTGATGTGAACGAAGCGATTCGCAGCCATGCGATTGAGCAGGTAGGTAAGAAACTGCGCGGCTATATGACAGATATGAAACGTATTGCTGTTGCGGGTTAAGTGCGCGCTGATGCCCTCACCCCGACCCTCTCCCACAGGGAGAGGGAGAAAACACTCAAGGCCTTCTCCTGGAGAAGGCCTTGCTATTAGTTGCGGTACAGCACCTTAATGATGTGATATCCGAACTGGGTGTGCAGCGGGCCGGTCGGCTCCAGTACCGGACAAGAGAAAACCACTTTATCGAACGCCGGAACCATCTGACCCTGGCGGAATTCACCTAAATCACCGCCGCGTTTGCCTGATGGGCAAATGGAGTGTTTCTTCGCCAGCTTGCCGAAATCGGCCCCGTTCTTAATCTGCTCGAGAAGATCCAGAGCCAGTTTCTCTTCTTTTACAAGGATATGCAGTGCTGCTGCTGTTTTTGCCATGATCGTGCCTTGAGTGAATAATTGTCAGGCGGCGATTTTAGCATGATCCGCAGATGCTAACGTAATTGTCAGTCAGGGAGTGGCTGGTACATATATGGCAAAAGCCCGGAAAATCCGGGCTTCGCAGGTCCCTCAAGGGGAGAAAACTTAGGGCCTCTATGGGCTACAAAGTCATTATCGGGGATGGTTATTTTATTGTCAATTTATGAGCGATATGGCATTGATTGACTTGATGACCGCCCTCTGTATGTCTGCAACCAACTCATGTGGCAAACATTGATTAAGATACCCTCTGTAAGTCCTTGCTCTGTTTAATCTGTTTCGACTGACTTGTTGTACCAGGTCGGCTTTGGCCCAACGAATCTGCTGATCAAAGAATTGCAGGTCATTGATAACATTACTGGCTATTTCAACATGCATTCCACGTTTTAACTTGTCTGGTCGCGAGTGGTTGATAATGGAACGACGATGCATGCGTTGCCATTAATTTTTCCGTTGAGCACGACAACTAACCTGTTTTTTATCATTTCAGGAGGAATGCGGCCATCGTAATACGTCGTGCTGAACGGTCCATTTTGGCTAACAGGATAGTTACCAAAGTTGCATTCCAGTATTTCACCAACCTTAGGGCTGAAATTAATCGCCACGAGTAAACCTCTCCTTAGTAAACTCTGAAAAAGTAATAACACAACGTTACGACCCGATATTTTCTAAGTCTAATGGATTCACGATGAACTCCGATTTCGGTCTTCTCTCTCTGATTTAAACATCCGCAGCCAACCGGTTAGCGGCTTACACGCGGTCACATTCAAATGCGATTCTGCTACAATCCTCCCCCCGTTCGAAGATTGAGCAATACACCTATGCGTCTAAACCCCGGCCAACAACAAGCTGTCGAATTCGTTACCGGCCCCTGCCTGGTGCTGGCGGGCGCGGGTTCCGGTAAAACTCGTGTTATCACCAATAAAATCGCCCATCTGATCCGCGGTTGCGGTTATCAGGCGCGGCACATTGCGGCGGTGACCTTTACTAATAAAGCAGCGCGCGAGATGAAAGAGCGTGTAGGGCAGACGCTGGGGCGCAAAGAGGCGCGTGGGCTGATGATCTCCACTTTCCATACGTTGGGGCTGGATATCATCAAACGCGAGTATGCGGCGCTTGGGATGAAAGCGAACTTCTCGTTGTTTGACGATACCGATCAGCTTGCTTTGCTTAAAGAGTTGACCGAGGGGCTGATTGAAGATGACAAAGTTCTCCTGCAACAACTGATTTCGACCATCTCTAACTGGAAGAATGATCTCAAAACACCGTCCCAGGCGGCAGCAAGTGCGATTGGCGAGCGGGACCGTATTTTTGCCCATTGTTATGGGCTGTATGATGCACACCTGAAAGCCTGTAACGTTCTCGACTTCGATGATCTGATTTTATTGCCGACGTTGCTGCTGCAACGCAATGAAGAAGTCCGCGAGCGCTGGCAGAACAAAATTCGCTACCTGCTGGTGGACGAATATCAGGACACCAACACCAGCCAGTATGAACTAGTGAAACTGCTGGTGGGCAGCCGCGCGCGCTTTACCGTGGTGGGTGACGATGACCAGTCGATCTACTCCTGGCGCGGTGCACGTCCGCAAAACCTGGTGCTGCTGAGTCAGGATTTTCCGGCGCTGAAGGTGATTAAGCTTGAGCAGAACTACCGCTCTTCCGGACGTATTTTGAAAGCGGCGAACATCCTGATCGCCAATAATCCGCACGTCTTTGAAAAGCGTCTGTTCTCCGAACTGGGTTACGGCACAGAGCTAAAAGTTTTAAGCGCGAATAACGAGGAACATGAAGCCGAGCGCGTTACTGGCGAGCTTATCGCCCATCACTTCGTCAATAAAACGCAGTACAAAGATTACGCCATTCTTTATCGCGGTAACCATCAGTCGCGGGTGTTTGAAAAATTCCTGATGCAAAACCGCATCCCGTACAAAATTTCTGGTGGTACGTCGTTTTTCTCTCGTCCTGAAATCAAGGACTTGCTGGCTTATCTGCGCGTGCTGACTAACCCGGATGATGACAGCGCATTTCTGCGTATCGTTAACACGCCGAAGCGAGAGATTGGCCCGGCGACGCTGAAAAAGCTGGGTGAGTGGGCGATGACGCGCAATAAAAGCATGTTTACCGCCAGCTTTGATATGGGCCTGAGTCAGACGCTTAGCGGACGTGGTTATGAAGCATTGACCCGCTTCACTCACTGGTTGGCAGAAATCCAGCGCCTGGCGGAGCGGGAGCCGATTGCTGCGGTGCGTGATCTGATCCATGGCATGGATTATGAATCCTGGCTGTACGAAACATCGCCCAGCCCGAAAGCTGCCGAAATGCGCATGAAGAACGTCAACCAACTGTTTAGCTGGATGACGGAGATGCTCGAAGGCAGCGAACTGGATGAGCCGATGACGCTCACCCAGGTGGTGACGCGCTTTACTTTACGCGACATGATGGAGCGTGGTGAGAGTGAAGAAGAGCTGGATCAGGTGCAACTGATGACTCTCCACGCGTCAAAAGGGCTGGAGTTTCCTTATGTCTACATGGTCGGTATGGAAGAAGGGTTTTTGCCGCACCAGAGCAGTATCGATGAAGATAATATCGATGAGGAGCGGCGGCTGGCCTATGTCGGCATTACCCGCGCCCAGAAGGAATTGACCTTTACGCTGTGTAAAGAACGCCGTCAGTACGGCGAACTGGTGCGCCCGGAGCCGAGCCGCTTCCTGCTGGAGCTGCCGCAGGATGATCTGATTTGGGAACAGGAGCGCAAAGTGGTCAGTGCCGAAGAACGGATGCAGAAAGGGCAAAGCCATCTGGCGAATCTGAAAGCGATGATGGCGGCAAAACGAGGGAAATAATCAAGGCCGGAGAAGATGCGTCAGCATCGCATCCGGCACTTACTCATTAATGCACTTCTAGCGGCCAGTGGACATAGCTCTGCCACTGGCTTTCCTGAGCAATAATCTCTTTACCCAGCGGATGTTGGGTTAGCCAACCTTGCGGAAGCGTCAAGGTCAACAGTTCATGGTTAGCCTGTAATGTCATCTCTGGCACGAGATCGTCACGGCGACGGCTGGCAAAAATGATGGCCAGGCGTAGTAAACGGCAGAGTTGTTCTGCGACGCGCGGCGGTACGGCATTTTGCTGATGCAGCGATGAGAGATCGACCGGATTAGTCTGGTTGAGCAGTAGCGTCGCCAGCAGTTTCTTCTGTGCGGGGGTAAAACCGGGAAGATCCAGATTACGCACCAGATAAGCAGCGTGTTGCGGCGCTTGTTTAAAGTCAACGCTCAGGCCGATTTCATGAAGCTGACAGGCGCTGATGAGCAAATCGCGGCTTATTGCTTCGAGATGCCATTCGTTTTCCACCTGATCGAAGAAGTTAGCCGCAACTTTGGCTACGCGCTGTGCCTGATCAATATCGATCATAAAGCGGCGCTGAATATTACGCAGCGTACGGCTGCGAATATCCTGCTCGACGGTAAGATGCAACATACCGTAGACCAGACCTTCACGCAGCGCACCGCCAGCCAGGGTCATACACTGAATATTCAGTTCGGTAAAAATGGCGATCAGGATCGCCAGACCACTCGGGAACACTAACGCACGTTCCAGCGTCAGCCCGTCAATCTCCAGCTCTTCCAGCCGACCGCAATGAATGGCGCGCTGTTTCAGTTGCTGCAACTTTTCCAGGGTAATGCGTTCATCCATCCCCTGTGCCATCATGATTTCCTGTAACGCCTGCACGGTGCCGGAAGCGCCAACGCACACTTTCCAGCCGTGATACCGTAATTCATCGGCAACCGGACGTAACACTTCGCGTGCCGCTTTTTCTGCAGCATCAAAATTTTCCTGCCCCAGATTACGATCGGCAAAATAGCGTTCCAGCCAGGTGACGCAGCCCATCGACAGGCTGAACAACGAGGTGGTTTGTGCACCCGTGCCGGTTACCAGTTCAGTGCTGGCACCGCCTATATCCACCACCAGGCGCTGATCGGCACCACCAGTGGTGTGAGCAACGCCCTGATAAATCAGACGCGCTTCCTCTTCACCGCTGATCACCTGTACCGGACAACCGAGGATTTCCTGCGCTTTGGCAATAAAATCACCCGCATTGACGGCAAGTCGTAATGTCGCCGTAGCGACAACGCGAATTTGCGAGGGAGGGATATCTTGCAGACGTTCAGCAAACAGGCGCAGACATTGCCAACCGCGCTCCATTGCTTCATTAGAGAGGGCATTTTCGCTATTCAGGCCAGCAGCCAGACGCACTTTGCGTTTAATTCGCGTCAGCGTCTGGATGCTTCCAGCCACCTCGCGCACAACCAGCATATGAAAACTATTCGAACCGAGATCAATGGCTGCATACAGCGACGAGGTGGAACCCATACTCTTCATCCTTCAATCTGTCTCTGTGTTGGCTGCATTCTTTCACCTGAATCACTTACTACATTAAGCTCATCGGGATTCATTCTCTTGCCATCTTGATACAGTTTGAATGATTTTGAGTATGACATTTTATTTAACCTGAACGACGACGATTACGCGGAGCGCCAGTACGACGCGGACCATTGCCTGTACGCGGGCGCGTGAGGCGCAGCGGTTTTGGCAGATCGGTCATCAATGCGTCCGGATTGTATTTGCTTACCGGAATTGAGTGACCAATATAGGTTTCAATAGCAGGCAAATTCAATGCATACTCTTCACACGCCAGGCTGATAGAGTGACCGCTTGCGCCTGCGCGACCTGTACGACCAATACGGTGAACGTAATCTTCACAGTCATCGGGTAAATCGTAGTTAAAGACGTGCGTCACTGCCGGAATATGCAAACCACGCGCGGCAACGTCGGTGGCAACCAGAATATCCAGATCGCCACGGGTAAATTCATCAAGAATACGCAGACGTTTTTTCTGCGCGACATCGCCTGTCAACAAACCGACACGATGACCATCTGCCGCCAGGTGGCCCCAGATCTCTTCACAACGGTGTTTGGTATTGGCGAAAATAATCGCTCTGTCTGGCCACTCTTCTTCGATCAGCGTTTGCAGCAAACGCATTTTTTCTTCGTTAGAAGGGTAGAAAAGCTCTTCTTTAATACGGTGGCCCGTTTTCTGTTCCGGTTCCACTTCAATATATTCGGCATTGTTCATCTGCTCGAACGCCAGTTCACGTACCCGGTACGAAAGCGTGGCGGAGAACAGCATGTTGAGGCGCTGGTTTGCAGGCGGCATACGGCGGAACAGCCAGCGGATATCTTTAATAAAGCCCAGATCGTACATGCGATCGGCTTCGTCCAGTACCACTACCTGAATGGCACCGAGGTTAATATGGTTCTGCTTGGCATAGTCAATTAAACGACCCGTGGTGCCAATCAGAATGTCAACGCCGCTTTCCAGCACTTTCAGCTGTTTGTCGTAGCCATCACCACCGTAAGCCAGACCCAGCTTCAGGCCAGTAGCTTCCGCCAGCGGTTCTGCGTCGGCATGGATCTGCACGGCAAGTTCACGCGTCGGTGCCATAATTAAGGCACGCGGTTGATTCACCTTGCGATCGGCAATCGCAGGATGAGAGAGAAGATAATGAAACGTTGACGTAAGAAACGCCATCGTTTTCCCGGTACCGGTTTGCGCCTGCCCGGCTACGTCACGACCCGCCAGCGTCAGCGGAAGGGCCAGTGCCTGAATGGGCGTACAGTTATGAAACCCTTTTTTTTCAAGGGCTTCTACAACCTTCGGATGCAGGGCGAAGTCGGAAAACTTCTGTTCTGTTAAATGTGTTTTGCTCATAGTGTGGTAGAATATCAGCTTACTATTGCTTTACGAAAGCGTATCCGGTGAAATAAAGTCAACCTTTAGTTGGTTAATGTTACACCAACAACGAAACCAACACGCCAGGCTTATTCCTGTGGAGTTATATATGAGCGATAAAATTATTCACCTGACTGACGACAGTTTTGACACGGATGTACTCAAAGCGGACGGGGCGATCCTCGTCGATTTCTGGGCAGAGTGGTGCGGTCCGTGCAAAATGATCGCCCCGATTCTGGATGAAATCGCTGACGAATATCAGGGCAAACTGACCGTTGCAAAACTGAACATCGATCAAAACCCTGGCACTGCGCCGAAATATGGCATCCGTGGTATCCCGACTCTGCTGCTGTTCAAAAACGGTGAAGTGGCGGCAACCAAAGTGGGTGCACTGTCTAAAGGTCAGTTGAAAGAGTTCCTCGACGCTAACCTGGCGTAAGGGAATTTCATGTTCGGGTGCCCCGTCGCTAAAAACTGGACGCCCGGCGTGAGTCATGCTAACTTAGTGTTGACTTCGTATTAAACATACCTTATTAAGTTTGAATCTTGTAATTTCCAACGCTTCCCGTTTTATCTTAAATGCGAAGTGAACAGATTTCTGGCTCGTCACTCAATCCGTCTTGTCGTTTCAGTTCTGCGTACTCTCCTGTGACCAGGCAGCGAAAAGACATGAGTCGATGACCGTAAACAGGCATGGATGATCCTGCCATAGCATTCACAACATTAAGTTCGAGATTTACCCCAAGTTTAAGAACTCACACCACTATGAATCTTACCGAATTAAAGAATACGCCGGTTTCTGAGCTGATCACTCTCGGCGAAAATATGGGGCTGGAAAACCTGGCTCGTATGCGTAAGCAGGACATTATTTTTGCCATCCTGAAGCAGCACGCAAAGAGTGGCGAAGATATCTTTGGTGATGGCGTACTGGAGATATTGCAGGATGGATTTGGTTTCCTCCGTTCCGCAGACAGCTCCTACCTCGCCGGTCCTGATGACATCTACGTTTCCCCTAGCCAAATCCGCCGTTTCAACCTCCGCACTGGTGATACCATCTCTGGTAAGATTCGCCCGCCGAAAGAAGGTGAACGCTATTTTGCGCTGCTGAAAGTTAACGAAGTTAACTTCGACAAACCTGAAAACGCCCGCAACAAAATCCTCTTTGAGAACTTAACCCCGCTGCACGCAAACTCTCGTCTGCGTATGGAACGTGGTAACGGTTCTACGGAAGATTTAACCGCTCGCGTACTGGATCTGGCATCACCTATCGGTCGTGGTCAGCGTGGTCTGATTGTGGCACCGCCGAAAGCCGGTAAAACTATGCTGCTGCAGAACATTGCTCAGAGCATTGCTTACAACCACCCGGATTGTGTGCTGATGGTTCTGCTGATCGACGAACGTCCGGAAGAAGTAACCGAGATGCAGCGTCTGGTAAAAGGTGAAGTTGTTGCTTCTACCTTTGACGAACCCGCATCTCGCCACGTTCAGGTTGCGGAAATGGTGATCGAGAAGGCCAAACGCCTGGTTGAGCACAAGAAAGACGTTATCATTCTGCTCGACTCCATCACTCGTCTGGCGCGCGCTTACAACACTGTTGTTCCGGCGTCAGGTAAAGTGTTGACCGGTGGTGTGGACGCCAATGCCCTTCATCGTCCGAAACGCTTCTTCGGTGCGGCGCGTAACGTGGAAGAGGGCGGCAGCCTGACCATTATCGCGACGGCGCTTATCGATACCGGTTCTAAAATGGACGAAGTTATTTACGAAGAGTTTAAAGGTACAGGCAACATGGAACTGCACCTCTCTCGTAAGATCGCTGAAAAACGCGTCTTCCCGGCTATCGACTACAACCGTTCCGGTACCCGTAAAGAAGAGCTGCTCACGACTCAGGAAGAACTGCAGAAAATGTGGATCCTGCGCAAAATCATTCACCCGATGGGCGAAATCGATGCAATGGAATTCCTCATTAATAAACTGGCCATGACCAAGACCAATGACGATTTCTTCGAAATGATGAAACGCTCATAAATTTGTCTTATGCCAAAAACGCCACGTGTTTACGTGGCGTTTTGCTTTTATATCTGTAATCTTAATGCCGCGCTGGCGATGTTAGGAAAATTCCTGGAATTTGCTGGCGTGTTATGCAATTTGCATATCAAATGGTTAATTTTTGCACAGGACTGGTGGGTTCGGAACGGACTTTCCCTTCTGAATAAAGGTCTTCGTGGTTATACTTCTGCTAATAATTTTCTCTGAGAGCATGCATTGTGAATTTACTGACAGTGAGTACTGATCTCATCAGTATTTTTTTATTCACGACACTGTTTCTGTTTTTTGCCCGTAAGGTGGCAAAAAAAGTCGGTTTAGTGGATAAACCAAACTTCCGCAAACGTCACCAGGGATTGATACCTCTCGTTGGGGGGATTTCGGTTTACGCAGGGATTTGCTTCACGTTCGGAATTGTCGATTACTATATTCCGCATGCATCTCTCTATCTCGCTTGTGCCGGTGTGCTTGTTTTCATTGGCGCGCTGGATGACCGTTTTGATATCAGCGTAAAAATCCGTGCCACCATACAGGCCGCTGTTGGCATTGTTATGATGGTGTTCGGCAAGCTTTATCTCAGTAGCCTGGGTTATATCTTTGGCTCCTGGGAGATGGTGCTCGGACCGTTTGGTTACTTCCTGACGCTATTTGCCGTCTGGGCGGCCATTAATGCGTTCAACATGGTTGATGGCATTGATGGCTTGCTGGGCGGGTTGTCCTGCGTCTCGTTTGCAGCAATCGGTATGATTTTGTGGTTCGACGGGCAAACCAGCCTCGCAATCTGGTGCTTTGCGATGATCGCCGCCATCCTGCCATATATCATGCTTAACCTTGGTATCCTGGGTCGCCGCTACAAAGTCTTTATGGGTGATGCGGGCAGTACGCTGATTGGTTTTACCGTGATCTGGATCCTGCTCGAAACGACCCAGGGCAAAACCCATCCCATCAGCCCGGTTACCGCTTTGTGGATAATCGCCATTCCGCTAATGGATATGGTGGCGATTATGTACCGTCGCCTGCGTAAAGGCATGAGCCCATTCTCTCCTGACCGTCAGCATATTCACCATTTGATCATGCGTGCCGGGTTTACTTCCCGTCAGGCGTTTGTGCTGATTACCCTTGCCGCAGCACTGCTCGCTTCCATTGGTGTGCTGGCAGAATATTCTCATTTTGTCCCGGAGTGGGTCATGCTGGTGCTCTTTTTGCTAGCATTCTTCCTCTATGGATATTGCATTAAGCGTGCCTGGAAAGTTGCTCGCTTTATTAAGCGCGTAAAACGCAGACTGCGTAGAAATCGTGGTGGCAGCCCCAATTTAACCAAATAAATGAGGATGTGATGACACAACCAATGCCTGGGAAACCGGCCGAAGACGCTGAAAATGAACTGGATATTCGTGGGTTGTTTCGTACCTTGTGGGCTGGGAAGCTATGGATTATTGGCATGGGGCTGGCGTTTGCGTTAATCGCGCTGGCGTATACGTTTTTTGCTCGTCAGGAGTGGAGCTCGACGGCGATTACCGATCGTCCAACGGTGAATATGCTGGGGGGATATTACTCGCAGCAGCAATTTTTGCGTAACCTGGATGTCCGTTCAAACATGGCTTCTGCCGACCAACCATCGGTCATGGACGAAGCCTATAAAGAGTTTGTTATGCAACTGGCCTCGTGGGATACCCGCAGAGAGTTCTGGCTGCAAACCGACTATTACAAACAGCGGATGGTGGGCAACAGCAAAGCCGATGCGGCGTTGCTGGATGAAATGATTAACAACATCCAGTTTATCCCCGGAGACTTTACCCGCGCGGTCAATGACAGCGTGAAGCTTATTGCCGAAACCGCGCCTGACGCTAATAACCTGTTACGTCAGTATGTTGCTTTTGCCAGCCAGCGTGCAGCCAGCCATCTGAATGATGAGCTGAAAGGCGCATGGGCGGCGCGTACCATCCAGATGAAAGCTCAGGTGAAGCGTCAGGAAGAGGTGGCGAAAGCCATCTACGACCGCCGGATGAACAGCATTGAGCAGGCGCTGAAAATTGCTGAGCAGCATAATATTTCGCGCAGTGCGACAGATGTACCTGCCGAGGAATTACCTGATTCAGAAATGTTCCTGCTTGGGCGTCCAATGCTTCAGGCTCGACTGGAAAATTTACAGGCCGTCGGTCCGGCCTTTGATCTCGACTATGATCAGAATCGGGCCATGTTAAACACCCTGAATGTTGGTCCAACCCTGGATCCGCGTTTTCAGACCTATCGCTATTTGCGTACGCCGGAAGAACCGGTAAAACGCGATAGCCCACGTCGTGCCTTCCTGATGATTATGTGGGGCATTGTCGGGGGGCTGATCGGGGCTGGTGTCGCATTAACCCGCCGTTGCTCGAAATAGCAACACTGCTGCGGTGAGCGCAAAGGCGCTCGCCGCTTATTCGAAGAGAATCGATGTGAAAGTACTGACTGTATTTGGTACGCGCCCGGAAGCCATCAAGATGGCGCCGTTGGTGCATGCGTTGGCAAAAGATCCTTTTTTTGAGGCTAAAGTTTGCGTCACTGCGCAGCATCGGGAGATGCTCGATCAGGTGCTGAAACTCTTTTCCATTGTACCTGACTACGATCTCAACATAATGCAGCCAGGACAGGGCCTGACAGAGATAACCTGTCGGATTCTGGAAGGGCTAAAACCTATTCTTGCCGAGTTCAAACCAGACGTCGTGCTGGTTCACGGCGATACGACGACGACGCTGGCAACCAGCCTGGCGGCGTTTTATCAGCGTATTCCTGTTGGTCACGTTGAGGCTGGTCTGCGCACGGGCGATCTCTATTCGCCGTGGCCGGAAGAGGCTAACCGTACATTGACCGGGCATCTGGCGATGTATCACTTCTCTCCAACCGAAACTTCCCGGCAAAACTTGCTGCGTGAAAACGTTGCGGATAGCCGAATCTTCATTACCGGTAATACAGTCATTGATGCACTGTTATGGGTGCGTGACCAGGTGATGAGCAGCGACACGCTGCGTTCAGAACTGGCGGCAAATTACCCGTTTATCGACCCCGATAAAAAGATGATTCTGGTGACCGGTCACAGGCGTGAGAGTTTCGGTCGTGGCTTTGAAGAAATCTGCCACGCGCTGGCAGACATCGCCACCACGCACCAGGACATCCAGATTGTCTATCCGGTGCATCTCAACCCGAACGTCAGAGAGCCGGTCAATCGCATTCTGGGGCATGTGAAAAATGTCATTCTGATCGATCCCCAGGAGTATTTACCGTTTGTCTGGCTGATGAACCACGCCTGGCTGATTTTGACCGACTCAGGCGGCATTCAGGAAGAAGCGCCTTCGCTGGGGAAACCTGTGCTGGTGATGCGCGATACCACTGAGCGTCCGGAAGCGGTGACGGCGGGTACGGTGCGTCTGGTAGGCACGGATAAGCAGCGAATTGTCGAGGAAGTGACGCGTCTTTTAAAAGACGAAAACGAATATCAAGCTATGAGCCGCGCCCATAACCCGTATGGTGATGGTCAGGCATGCTCTCGCATTCTGGAAGCGTTAAAAAATAATCGGATATCACTATGAGTTTTGCGACCATTTCTGTTATCGGACTGGGTTATATCGGGCTGCCAACGGCAGCAGCGTTTGCCTCACGGCAAAAACAGGTAATTGGTGTCGATATCAACCAACATGCGGTTGATACCATCAATCGTGGCGAAATCCATATCGTCGAACCTGATTTGGCGAGTGTAGTAAAAACTGCCGTAGAAGGCGGTTTTTTACGAGCGAGCACGACGCCAGTTGAAGCGGATGCCTGGCTGATTGCTGTACCCACGCCGTTTAAGGGCGATCATGAGCCAGATATGACCTACGTTGAATCGGCTGCTCGCTCCATTGCGCCAGTGCTGAAAAAAGGCGCGCTGGTGATCCTTGAATCCACCTCGCCGGTGGGGTCAACCGAGAAGATGGCAGAATGGTTAGCAGAGATGCGTCCGGATCTCACTTTCCCGCAGCAGGTGGGCGAGCAGGCGGACGTCAACATTGCTTACTGCCCGGAACGCGTGTTACCAGGACAGGTAATGGTCGAGCTGATTAAAAACGATCGCGTGATTGGTGGTATGACGCCGGTTTGTTCGGCCCGCGCCAGCGAACTGTACAAAATTTTCCTCGAAGGTGAGTGTGTCGTCACTAACTCGCGGACGGCGGAAATGTGTAAGCTCACCGAAAACAGCTTCCGCGATGTGAATATCGCTTTTGCTAATGAATTGTCGCTGATTTGTGCCGATCAGGGGATTAACGTCTGGGAACTGATTCGCCTGGCGAATCGTCACCCTCGCGTTAATATTCTTCAGCCTGGCCCTGGCGTGGGCGGTCACTGCATTGCTGTTGATCCGTGGTTTATCGTGGCACAGAACCCCCAGCAGGCGCGGCTTATCCGTACCGCGCGCGAAGTGAACGATCACAAACCGTTCTGGGTTATCGATCAGGTGAAAGCGGCGGTGGCTGATTGCCTGGCGGCTACCGATAAACGCGCCAGTGAACTGAAAATCGCCTGCTTTGGTCTGGCGTTTAAACCGAATATTGATGACCTGCGCGAAAGCCCGGCGATGGAAATCGCTGAACTGATCGCCCAGTGGCATAGCGGCGAAACTCTGGTTGTTGAGCCTAACATCCACCAGTTGCCGAAAAAACTGACCGGGCTTTGTACTCTGGCGCAGCTTGACGAGGCGCTGGCAACGGCAGACGTGCTGGTGATGCTGGTCGATCATAGTCAGTTCAAAGTTATCAATGGCGACAATGTCCATCAGCAGTATGTCGTCGATGCCAAAGGAGTCTGGCGCTGATGAGAAAAATTCTGATAACAGGTGGTGCCGGGTTTATTGGCTCGGCGCTGGTGCGTTATATCATCAACGAAACGAGCGACGCGGTGGTAGTGGTCGATAAGCTGACCTACGCCGGAAACCTGATGTCGCTGGCACCGGTCGCGCAAAGCGAGCGCTTTGCCTTTGAGAAAGTTGATATCTGCGATCGGGCAGAACTGGCACGCGTATTCACTGAGCATCAGCCAGACTGTGTCATGCATCTGGCAGCCGAAAGCCATGTTGACCGTTCTATTGACGGCCCGGCAGCGTTTATTGAAACCAACATTGTCGGGACTTATACATTGCTTGAAGCGGCGCGGGCTTACTGGAATGCGCTGACGGAAGATAAAAAATCGGCGTTCCGTTTTCATCATATCTCCACTGACGAAGTATATGGTGACCTGCACTCGACGGATGATTTCTTCACCGAAACCACGCCGTATGCGCCGAGCAGCCCTTATTCCGCGTCAAAAGCCAGCAGCGACCATCTGGTGCGCGCCTGGCTGCGGACCTATGGTCTGCCGACGCTTATCACCAACTGCTCGAATAACTACGGCCCTTACCACTTTCCGGAAAAACTGATCCCGCTGATGATCCTCAACGCGCTGGCGGGTAAATCGCTGCCGGTATATGGCAACGGGCAGCAAATCCGTGACTGGCTGTATGTGGAAGATCACGCCCGCGCGCTGTATTGCGTGGCGACCACCGGGAAAGTCGGTGAAACCTATAATATTGGTGGTCACAACGAGCGTAAGAATCTCGATGTTGTGGAAACCATTTGCGAGCTGCTGGAAGAACTGGCTCCGAACAAGCCGCACGGCGTGGTGCACTATAGTGACTTGATCACCTTTGTCGCTGACCGTCCGGGGCATGATCTGCGTTATGCCATTGATGCTTCGAAAATTGCCCGTGAACTTGGCTGGCTGCCGCAGGAAACCTTTGAAAGTGGAATGCGTAAAACGGTGCAGTGGTATCTGGCTAATGAAAGCTGGTGGAAGCAGGTGCAGGACGGCAGCTATCAGGGCGAGCGTTTAGGTCTGAAAGGCTAATTTTCAGCGGAGGCAAACATGAAAGGTATTATCCTGGCGGGCGGTTCCGGCACCCGATTGCATCCGATTACGCGCGGCGTATCGAAGCAACTGTTGCCGATTTACGATAAGCCAATGATTTACTATCCGCTGTCGGTGCTGATGCTGGCCGGTATCCGCGAAATTCTCATCATCACTACGCCGGAAGATAAAGGTTATTTCCAGCGCCTGCTGGGCGATGGTAGTGAGTTCGGTATCCAGCTGGAATATGCCGAACAGCCCAGCCCGGACGGTCTGGCGCAGGCCTTTATCATCGGTGAAACCTTCCTTAATGGTGAACCTTCTTGTCTGGTGCTGGGCGATAACATCTTCTTCGGTCAGGGCTTCAGTCCGAAGCTGCGTCATGTTGCGGCGCGCACCGAAGGGGCGACGGTTTTTGGCTATCAGGTGATGGACCCGGAACGCTTTGGCGTGGTGGAGTTTGACGACAATTTCCGCGCTATCTCGCTGGAAGAAAAGCCAAAACAGCCGAAGTCAAACTGGGCGGTGACCGGGCTTTATTTCTACGACAGTAAAGTCGTGGAGTACGCAAAGCAGGTGAAGCCGTCGGAGCGTGGTGAACTGGAGATTACCTCCATCAACCAGATGTACCTCGAGGCGGGCAACCTGACCGTTGAACTGCTCGGGCGCGGATTTGCCTGGCTGGATACCGGCACTCACGACAGCCTGATTGAAGCCAGCACCTTTGTACAGACGGTGGAAAAACGCCAGGGCTTTAAGATTGCCTGCCTGGAAGAGATTGCCTGGCGTAACGGCTGGCTCGATGACGAGGGTGTGAAGCGTGCTGCCAGTTCATTAGCGAAAACTGGCTACGGCCAATATCTGCTGGAGTTACTTCGTGCCCGTCCGCGCCAGTATTGAGCCACTAACCTGGGAAAACGCCTTCTTTGGTGTTAACAGCGCCATCGTGCGCATTACGTCTGAAGCACCGCTCCTGACGCCAGACGCGTTAGCGCCGTGGTCACGGGTGCAGGCCAAAATTGCGGCATCAAATACGGGTGAACTGGATGCCCTGCAACAGCTGGGATTCTCCCTGGTAGAAGGTGAAGTTGATTTGGCGCTACCCGTGAACAATGCCAGTGATAGCGGTGCTGTAGTGGCACAAGAGACCGATATTCCCGCATTACGTCAGTTAGCCAGCGCCGCATTTGCGCAAAGCCGTTTTCGTGCGCCGTGGTATGCGCCTGACGCCAGCAGTCGCTTTTATGCACAGTGGATTGAAAATGCCGTGCGCGGCACCTTTGATCATCAATGTCTGATTTTACGTGCGGCGTCCGGCGATATTCGCGGCTATGTCTCTTTACGGGAACTCAATGCGACAGATGCGCGAATTGGCCTGCTGGCTGGACGCGGTGCAGGTGCTGAGCTGATGCAAACGGCGCTAAACTGGGCGTATGCTCGCGGTAAAACAACTTTGCGGGTGGCGACCCAAATGGGCAACACCGCCGCGCTTAAACGATACATACAAAGTGGTGCGAATGTAGAAAGCACCGCGTACTGGTTATACAGGTGATCACATGATTCCATTTAACGCACCGCCGGTGGTGGGAACCGAACTCGACTATATGCAGTCGGCAATGGGTAGCGGCAAACTGTGTGGCGATGGCGGTTTTACCCGTCGCTGCCAGCAGTGGCTGGAGCAACGTTTTGGCAGCGCCAAAGTGTTACTGACGCCGTCCTGCACCGCTTCGCTGGAGATGGCGGCGCTGCTGCTCGATATCCAGCCTGGCGATGAAGTGATCATGCCGAGCTACACCTTTGTCTCCACCGCCAATGCCTTTGTGCTGCGTGGCGCAAAAATCGTTTTTGTGGATGTTCGCCCGGACACCATGAACATCGACGAAACGCTGATTGAAGCGGCGATCACCGACAAAACGCGCGTTATCGTGCCGGTCCATTACGCGGGTGTGGCCTGCGAAATGGACACCATTATGGCGTTGGCGAAAAAGCATAATTTGTTTGTGGTAGAAGATGCCGCTCAGGGCGTGATGTCCACTTACAAAGGGCGTGCACTGGGAACCATTGGTCATATTGGCTGCTTTAGCTTCCATGAAACCAAAAACTACACGGCGGGCGGTGAAGGCGGCGCGACGCTGATTAACGATAAAGCGTTAATCGAACGAGCCGAGATCATCCGTGAAAAGGGCACTAACCGCAGCCAGTTCTTCCGTGGTCAGGTCGATAAATATACCTGGCGCGATATTGGCTCCAGCTATTTGATGTCCGATCTGCAAGCTGCATACCTGTGGGCGCAACTGGAAGCAGCGGATCGTATCAACCAGCAACGTCTGGCGCTGTGGCAAAACTACTACGATGCGTTAGCGCCTCTGGCGAAAGCCGGGCGTATCGAGCTGCCGTCGATTCCCGATGGCTGCGTGCAGAACGCGCATATGTTCTACATTAAACTGCGGGATATTGATGACCGGAGCGCGTTGATTAACTTTCTGAAAGAAGCGGAAATCATGGCGGTGTTTCATTACATTCCGCTGCACGGTTGCCCTGCGGGGGAACACTTTGGTGAGTTCCACGGTGAAGATCGCTACACCACCAAAGAGAGCGAGCGCCTGCTGCGCCTGCCGCTGTTCTACAACCTGTCGCCCGTCAATCAGCGTACGGTAATTGCGACTTTGTTGAACTACTTTTCCTGATATGTCGTTGGCAAAAGCGTCCTTGTGGACGGCGGCCAGTACACTGGTCAAGATTGGTGCCGGGTTACTGGTCGGTAAGTTGCTGGCGGTGTCATTTGGTCCGGCGGGGCTTGGGCTGGCGGCAAATTTCCGCCAGTTGATTACCGTGCTCGGCGTGCTTGCCGGGGCTGGCATCTTTAACGGTGTAACCAAATACGTTGCCCAGTACCATGATAATCCGCAACAGCTGCGCCGCGTGGTCGGCACTTCATCAGCGATGGTACTTGGTTTCTCTACGCTGATGGCGCTGGTTTTTGTGCTGGCAGCTGCGCCAATCAGCCAGGGATTGTTTGGTAATACCGACTATCAGGGGCTGGTGCGTTTAGTGGCGCTGGTGCAAATGGGGATCGCCTGGGGCAACCTGTTACTGGCGCTGATGAAAGGCTTTCGCGATGCCGCAGGTAATGCGTTATCGCTGATTGTCGGCAGCTTGATTGGCGTTCTCGCGTACTACGTCAGTTACCGTTTGGGCGGTTATGAAGGGGCGTTGCTGGGTCTGGCGCTGATTCCCGCGCTGGTGGTAATTCCTGCCGCCATCATGTTGATCAAACGTGGTGTCATCCCGTTAAGCTATCTGAAACCCAGCTGGGATAACGGTCTGGCAGGGCAGTTGAGCAAATTTACGCTCATGGCGTTGATTACGTCGGTGACCTTGCCTGTTGCTTACATCATGATGCGTAAACTGCTGGCGGCGCAGTATAGCTGGGATGAGGTGGGGATCTGGCAAGGGGTGAGCAGTATTTCCGATGCCTACCTGCAATTTATTACGGCATCGTTCAGCGTATATTTGCTGCCCACGTTGTCGCGGCTAACGGAAAAGCGCGATATCACCCGGGAAGTGGTTAAATCGCTGAAATTCGTCTTACCGGCAGTGGCGGCGGCGAGTTTTACCGTCTGGCTGCTGCGTGATTTTGCTATCTGGCTGCTGTTGTCGAATAAATTTACCGCTATGCGCGATCTCTTTGCCTGGCAGTTAGTGGGTGATGTGTTAAAAGTGGGCGCTTATGTCTTTGGTTATCTGGTGATCGCCAAAGCGTCACTGCGGTTTTATATTCTGGCGGAAGTCAGCCAGTTCACTTTATTGATGGTATTTGCCCACTGGCTAATCCCTGCGCATGGTGCACTGGGCGCGGCGCAGGCATATATGGCAACTTATATCGTCTATTTTTCTCTTTGTTGTGGCGTGTTTTTACTCTGGCGTAGGCGGGCATGACTGTACTGATTCACGTACTGGGATCGGATATCCCTCACCATAACCGAACCGTTTTGCGGTTTTTCAATGACGCGCTGGCCGCGACGAGCGAGCACGCGCGCGAGTTTATGGTTGTTGGCAAGGACGACGGCTTAAGTGATAGCTGTCCGGCGCTTTCTGTGCAATTTTTCCCTGGGAAAAAATCGCTGGCGGAAGCGGTCATCGCGAAAGCAAAAGCTAACCGTCAGCAGCGTTTTTTCTTCCACGGTCAGTTCAATCCCACACTGTGGCTGGCTCTGCTGAGTGGTGGCATTAAGTCCCGCCAGTTTTTCTGGCATATCTGGGGGGCAGATCTGTATGAGCTTTCCAGTGGCTTGAGATATAAGCTTTTTTACCCGCTACGTCGCCTGGCGCAAAAGCGAGTCGGCTGTGTATTTGCCACCCGCGGTGATTTGAGCTTTTTTGCCAAAACGCATCCAAAGGTGCGGGGCGAACTGCTGTACTTCCCGACGCGGATGGACCCTTTTCTCAATACGATGGCGAACGATCGGCAACGTGAAGGGAAAATGACCATTCTGGTGGGGAACTCCGGTGACCGCAGCAATGAACATATTGCTGCCTTGCGCGCCGTTCATCAGCAATTTGGCGATACGGTAAAAGTGGTGGTGCCGATGGGATATCCGCCTAATAACGAAGCGTACATCGAGGAAGTTCGTCAGGCGGGGCTGGAGTTATTCAGCGAAGAAAATCTGCAAGTTCTGAGCGAAAAACTGGAATTTGACGCCTATCTGGCGCTACTTCGTCAGTGCGATCTCGGTTACTTTATTTTTGCCCGCCAGCAGGGCATTGGTACGCTGTGCTTACTGATTCAGGCGGGCATTCCTTGTGTGCTTAACCGGGAAAATCCGTTCTGGCAGGATATGACGGAACAGCATTTGCCGGTGCTGTTTACTACCGACGATCTCAACGAGGATATTGTGCGTGAAGCGCAGCGCCAGTTGGCGTCGGTGGATAAAAACACCATTGCCTTCTTTAGCCCTAACTATCTACAAGGCTGGCAGCGGGCGTTGGCGATTGCCGCCGGGGAGGTCGCATGAGTCTGCTGCAATTCAGTGGCCTGTTTGTGGTCTGGCTGCTCTGCACGCTGTTTATTGCCACGCTGACCTGGTTTGAGTTTCGCCGTGTGCGCTTTAACTTCAATGTCTTCTTTTCATTGCTGTTTTTGCTCACCTTTTTCTTCGGCTTCCCTCTGACCAGCGTGCTGGTATTTCGCTTTGATGTTGGTGTCGCGCCGCCAGAAATCTTGTTGCAGGCGTTGCTTTCTGCGGGCTGCTTCTACGCGGTTTACTACGTCACCTACAAAACCCGCCTACGCAAACGCGTTGCTGATGTACCGCGCCGTCCGCTGTTTACCATGAACCGCGTGGAGACCAATCTTACGTGGGTGATCCTGATGGGCATAGCGCTGGTAAGCGTCGGCATCTTCTTCATGCACAACGGCTTTTTGCTGTTCCGGCTTAACTCCTACAGTCAGATCTTCTCCAGTGAAGTCTCCGGCGTGGCGTTAAAACGCTTCTTTTACTTTTTCATCCCGGCGATGCTGGTGGTCTACTTTCTGCGCCAGGACAGCAAAGCGTGGCTGTTTTTCCTCGTCAGCACGGTCGCCTTTGGCTTGCTGACTTATATGATTGTCGGCGGCACTCGCGCCAATATCATCATCGCATTCGCTATCTTCCTGTTTATTGGCATTATTCGCGGCTGGATTTCGTTGTGGATGCTGGCGGCGGCGGGCGTGCTGGGGATTGTTGGCATGTTCTGGCTGGCGCTAAAACGCTATGGAATGAATGTGAGCGGCGATGAAGCGTTCTATACGTTTCTCTATCTCACTCGCGACACCTTCTCGCCGTGGGAGAATCTGGCGTTGCTGTTGCAGAACTACGACAACATCGACTTCCAGGGCCTGGCTCCAATTGTCCGCGATTTCTATGTCTTTATCCCTTCCTGGCTGTGGCCGGGTCGCCCGAGTATGGTGCTGAACTCAGCCAACTACTTTACCTGGGAAGTGCTGAATAACCACTCCGGACTGGCGATCTCGCCTACGCTTATAGGCTCACTGGTGGTGATGGGCGGCGCGTTGTTCATCCCGCTCGGGGCGATTGTGGTTGGACTGATCATCAAATGGTTCGACTGGCTGTATGAGCTGGGCAACCGCGAGACTAATCGCTATAAGGCTGCGATATTGCACAGTTTCTGCTTTGGGGCGATCTTCAATATGATCGTGCTGGCGCGTGAAGGGCTGGATTCGTTTGTCTCACGCGTGGTCTTTTTTATCGTGGTCTTCGGCGCATGTCTGATGATCGCAAAACTGTTGTACTGGCTTTTTGAAAGCGCCGGACTCATTCATAAACGTACAAAATCATCGCTCCGGACGCAGGTTGAAGGATAACAATGAATAACAACACCACGGCACCAACCTATACGCTGCGTGGCTTACAGTTGATTGGTTGGCGTGATATGCAGCACGCCCTCGATTATCTGTTTGCTGACGGGCAGCTTAAGCAGGGAACGCTGGTTGCCATTAATGCTGAAAAAATGCTGACTATTGAAGATAACGCCGAGGTCAGGGAGTTAATTAACGCTGCCGAATTTAAATATGCGGATGGCATCAGCGTTGTACGTTCAGTACGTAAAAAGTACCCGCAGGCGCAGGTTTCCCGCGTTGCCGGTGCCGATCTCTGGGAAGAGTTGATGGCGCGCGCAGGCAAAGAAGGGACGCCGGTATTTCTTGTGGGCGGTAAACCTGAAGTGCTGGCGCAAACTGAAGCTAAACTGCGCAACCAGTGGAATGTGAATATCGTTGGCAGTCAGGATGGTTATTTTAAACCCGAGCAGCGTCAGGCGCTGTTTGAACGCATTCATGCCAGCGGTGCGCAAATCGTCACCGTTGCGATGGGATCGCCAAAGCAGGAGATCATCATGCGCGACTGCCGTCTGGTACATCCAGATGCGCTGTATATGGGCGTTGGCGGGACTTACGATGTTTTCACCGGTCACGTAAAACGCGCACCGAAAATCTGGCAAACGCTGGGGCTGGAGTGGCTCTACCGCCTGCTTTCGCAGCCGAGCCGCATTAAGCGTCAGCTTCGTTTGCTGCGTTATTTACGCTGGCACTACACCGGCAACCTATGATTTTCCTCTCTTTGTAAAGCGACGGAGTGGTCACTCCGTCGCCTGTCTGCTTTTTTATTACACAAAGCATTCAAATTTTTAATGCTTTATTTGCCATTTCTCCTGAATTACGAAAACATTTGCAACACTCGATGTACCCATAACGATAACCGGTAACACCGGAAAGCATGCAAACACAACACGAGGATTTATGGCAGATAACAAACCAGAGCTACAGCGTGGGCTGGAAGCTCGACATATCGAACTCATCGCCCTGGGGGGCACCATTGGCGTCGGCCTGTTTATGGGGGCCGCCAGTACCCTGAAATGGGCCGGGCCATCCGTATTGTTGGCCTATATCATCGCCGGGCTGTTCGTCTTTTTCATCATGCGTTCAATGGGCGAAATGTTGTTCCTCGAACCGGTTACCGGTTCGTTCGCCGTTTATGCGCATCGTTATATGAGCCCGTTCTTTGGCTATCTCACCGCCTGGTCTTACTGGTTTATGTGGATGGCGGTGGGGATCTCTGAAATCACCGCCATTGGCGTTTATGTCCAGTTCTGGTTCCCGGAGATGGCGCAGTGGATACCCGCATTGATCGCAGTGGCGCTGGTGGCGTTGGCGAATCTGGCGGCGGTGCGGTTGTACGGCGAAATCGAGTTCTGGTTCGCGATGATCAAAGTCACCACGATTATCGTGATGATTGTCATTGGCCTGGGCGTGATTTTCTTTGGCTTTGGCAATGGCGGGCAGTCGATTGGTTTTAGCAATCTCACAGAGCATGGCGGTTTCTTTGCGGGTGGCTGGAAAGGGTTCCTGACCGCTCTGTGTATTGTGGTGGCGTCCTACCAGGGCGTGGAGCTGATTGGCATTACTGCCGGTGAAGCGAAGAATCCGCAGGTGACGCTGCGCAGTGCCGTAGGCAAGGTGCTGTGGCGGATCCTGATTTTCTACGTAGGCGCGATTTTCGTTATCGTCACCATCTTCCCGTGGAATGAAATAGGCAGCAACGGCAGCCCGTTCGTACTGACTTTTGCCAAAATCGGTATTACCGCAGCGGCGGGCATTATCAACTTTGTGGTGCTGACGGCTGCGCTCTCTGGCTGTAACAGCGGCATGTACAGTTGCGGACGTATGCTCTACGCACTGGCGAAAAACCGTCAGTTACCGGCGGCAATGGCGAAAGTTTCCCGTCACGGCGTACCGGTTGCGGGTGTGGCAGTATCTATTGCTATTCTGCTAATTGGCTCATGCCTGAACTACATCATTCCCAATCCGCAGCGTGTGTTTGTCTACGTCTACAGTGCCAGCGTGCTTCCGGGGATGGTGCCATGGTTTGTGATATTGATAAGCCAGCTGCGTTTTCGGCGTGCACATAAAGCGGCGATTGCCAGCCATCCGTTCCGCTCAATCCTGTTCCCGTGGGCCAATTACGTAACAATGGCATTCCTGATTTGCGTTTTGATCGGCATGTACTTTAATGAAGATACGCGTATGTCGCTGTTTGTTGGCATCATCTTTATGCTGGCGGTGACGGCGATTTATAAAGTTTTTGGCCTTAATCGCCACGGGAAAGCGCATAAACTGGAGGAATAAGCAGCAAAACGCACAAACCGTAACCAAACGCGCAATTTATTTAAAAAGGGACTAGACAGAGGGGTGGGAAGTCCGTATTATCCACCCCCGCAACGGCGCTAAGCGCCCGTAGCTCAGCTGGATAGAGCGCTGCCCTCCGGAGGCAGAGGTCTCAGGTTCGAATCCTGTCGGGCGCGCCATTTAGTCCCGGCGCTTGAGCTGCGGTGGTAGTAATACCGCGTAACAAGATTTGTAGTGGTGGCTATAGCTCAGTTGGTAGAGCCCTGGATTGTGATTCCAGTTGTCGTGGGTTCGAATCCCATTAGCCACCCCATTATTAGAAGTTGTGACAATGCGAAGGTGGCGGAATTGGTAGACGCGCTAGCTTCAGGTGTTAGTGTCCTTACGGACGTGGGGGTTCAAGTCCCCCCCCTCGCACCACGACTTTAAAGAATTGAACTAAAAATTCAAAAAGCAGTATTTCGGCGAGTAGCGCAGCTTGGTAGCGCAACTGGTTTGGGACCAGTGGGTCGGAGGTTCGAATCCTCTCTCGCCGACCAATTTTGAACCCCGCTTCGGCGGGGTTTTTTGTTTTCTGTGCATTTCGTCACCCTCCCTTCGCAATAAACGCCCGTAATAACTCATTGCCCCACGGTATGATTTCGCCCTTAACGTATTGAAGGATGACTTCAGGCAAGGAGCGACCATGCTGCAACAGGTTCCAACGCGTGCTTTTCATGTGATGGCGAAACCGAGCGGTTCCGATTGTAATCTGAACTGTGACTACTGTTTTTATCTCGAAAAACAATCCCTTTACCGCGAAAAGCCAGTCACGCATATGGACGATGACACGCTGGAAGCGTATGTCCGTCACTATATCGCTGCCAGCGAACCGCAAAACGAAGTGGCTTTTACCTGGCAGGGCGGCGAACCAACGCTACTCGGGCTGGCGTTTTACCGCCGTGCCGTAGCGCTACAGGCGAAATATGGTGCTGGCAGGAAGATAAGTAACAGCTTCCAGACTAACGGCGTGCTGCTGGATGACGAATGGTGCGCGTTTCTCGCGGAGCATCATTTTCTTGTTGGTTTATCGCTGGATGGCCCGCCTGAGATCCACAATCAATATCGCGTGACTAAAGGTGGCAGACCCACGCATAAGCTGGTGATGCGTGCCCTGACGCTCCTGCAAAAACATCATGTCGACTATAACGTGCTGGTCTGCGTTAATCGCACCAGCGCGCAGCAACCGTTGCAGGTATATGATTTTTTGTGCGATGCGGGAGTCGAATTCATCCAGTTTATTCCGGTGGTCGAGCGCCTGGCTGATGAAACAACTGCCCGCGATGGACTTAAGTTACATGCGCCTGGTGATATTCAGGGTGAGCTAACGGAATGGTCGGTGCGCCCCGAGGAGTTCGGTGAGTTTCTGGTGGCGATATTCGACCACTGGATCAAACGCGACGTCGGCAAGATTTTCGTGATGAATATCGAATGGGCGTTTGCCAATTTTGTCGGTGCGCCGGGTGCGGTTTGCCATCATCAGCCAACCTGTGGGCGCTCGGTGATTGTTGAGCACAACGGCGACGTTTACGCCTGTGATCACTATGTTTATCCGCAATATCGGCTGGGGAATATGCACCAGCAAACAATTGCAGAAATGATCGATTCCCCGCAACAGCAGGCGTTTGGTGAAGATAAATTTAAGCAGTTACCGGCGCAGTGTCGCAGTTGTAACGTGTTAAAAGCGTGCTGGGGAGGCTGCCCGAAACACCGCTTCATGCTCGATGCCAGCGGCAAACCGGGACTGAATTATTTGTGTGCCGGGTATCAGCGTTATTTCCGCCATCTACCGCCATATCTTAAAGCAATGGCTGATTTGCTGGCGCACGGTCGCCCGGCCAGCGACATTATGCATGCGCATTTGCTGGTGGTGAGTAAGTAGAAATCGGCGGCCGCCTGCGGTTGATTGCCGGATGCGGCGTAAACGCCTTATCCGGCCTACATGATCGTGCAAATTCAATAAATTGCAGCGTTCTGTAGGCTGGATAAGATGCGTCAGCATCGCATCCGGCAAAGGCAGATCTCAGCGATAGCGCCGGCTTAATCAGATTTAATCTGCGCGCGTGGTGGATATTTTTTCAGGATCTCCATATATGCGTGCATTTCGGTCTGTAGTGGTACACCCATCGGAATATGGCGCACGCCGATGGAGTCGCTTTCCTGCGGATCGGTGTACAGGTTAAACACCGACGATCCCGCCGTTTGCATTACTGTGCCAGTGAATCCACCTTGATATCCGCTCTGGGTATAAGCGTAAGGTTGCTGAATCAGGACGTGATACTTGAACTCATCCATACGCACAGCAGCGAGTTTACCGTTGAGGAAGTAGTGCTCGGCCTTACGGTTAGACTGACCATTTGTTCCCAGGAAGAAAGATGTCTGGTCCACACCATCGATAAAGGTGGTTTTCGGCACTAAATTCGCCACTTTCGCGCCAGGATGCCCTGCCAGATCCAGTGCGGTAGGGAAGAGATCTGCCAGATCAACAATGCCGTCAGATTTACGCGGTTGGATCATGCCTTTCCAGTACACGAAAGTCGGAACGCGAACGCCGCCTTCCCAGGTCGAACCTTTCGCACCACGGAACGGTGTGCGTCCGTGCGGCGGTACTTCGGCTTCCGGTCCGTTATCGGAGGTAAAGACGATCAGCGTGTTATCAAGCTGACCGTTTTTCTCCAGTGTTTTATACAGATTAGCGAATACATCGTTCATCTCCACCATGCAGTCGCCATACGAGGTGCGTGCTGGAGAGCTACCCGCATATTTCGCATTTGGGTAGTTATCGAAGTGGCAGCCACGAGTGCCGTAGTAGAGGAAGAATGGTTTATCGCTCTTCGCCATCTTGTCGAGGAACTTAACGCCATAGTCCATCCAGCGTTGATCCAGATCTTCCATATATTTCGGCGTAATGTCGGCAATGGCCTGTTGTTCGCCGCCGCGCACCGCATGAACGTCATCTTTGCTGAACGGTAATTGCTTGATGTATTCAGAACGGTCCGGACTCAGGGCCACTTCCGGATTGACGTGAACGTCGCGCCATTCGGTGTACATATCAGACACCGAGTTAAAGCCACGGAAATCATCAAAGCCAACGTTCTGCGGCTGCGACTCTTTGTTTTCCCCCATATGCCATTTTCCGATGGCCTGAGTGACGTAGCCCTGATCGTGCAGCAACTGCGGCAGCGTGGTTAACCCTTGCAGCCCGCCCGGTTGCCCGTACATTGGCGGCATCAGAATGCCGTGGTGGATGGAGTATTGTCCGGTGAGAATGGTGGCGCGGGTTGGGGAAGAGCTTGGTTGAGAATACGCCGAAGTTAAAATCAGCCCCTGGCTGGCAACGGCGTCGATATCTGGTGTAGGGTTACCCACCGCCACGCCGCCACCGTTAAAACCGACGTCCATCCAGCCCACATCGTCCAGCAAGAAAACAACCACATTCGGTTTCTTACCGGTTTTTTTCTCAAGTTCTGCCAGCTTCTGCTGGGTTTCTTTATCCTGCGCCGGATGCTGCATTACTGGCATCATATTGTCGGCAATAGTGGTCGCCGGTTTAACCAGATACTGGTTTGGGTGATCGTATCCGGCAAAGCCTTTGCGTGCGGTGGCAGTTGACGGGGTATCTGCTGCGCTGGCCATGAGAGGAAGAGCGGCGGCGACAGCAACAACAAGACGTTTGGGTGAAAACGAAAATTCCATGCAAAATGCTCCGGTTTCATGTCATCAAAATGATGACGTAATTAAGCATTGATAATTGAGATCCCTCTCCCTGACAGGATGATTACATAAATAATAGTGACAAAAATAAATTATTTATTTATCCAGAAAATGAATTGGAAAATCAGGAGAGCGTTTTCAATCCTACCTCTGGCGCAGTTGATATGTAAGGCAGGTTTATTATATCGCGTTGATTATTGATGCTGTTTTTAGTTTTAACGGCAATTAATATATGTGTTATTAATTGAATGAATTTTATCATTCATAATAAGTATGTGTAGGATCAAGCTCAGGTTAAATATTCACTCAGGAAGTTATTACTCAGGAAGCAAAGAGGATTACAGAATTATCTCATAACAAGTGTTAAGGGATGTTATTTCCCGATTCTCTGTGGCATAATAAACGAGTAGATGCTCATTCCATCTCTTATGTTCGCCTTAGTGCCTCATAAACTCCGGAATGACGCAGAGCCGTTTACGGTGCTTATCGTCCACTGACAGATGTCGCTTATGCCTCATCAGACACCATGGACACAACGTTGAGTGAAGCACCCACTTGTTGTCATACAGACCTGTTTTAACGCCTGCTCCGTAATAAGAGCAGGCGTTTTTTTATGTATCAGGAAGGCCCCGGAGGTGCTTGCCTCCGGGTGAGAAGGAACTACTGTGGCGGGTTATTCTGCAACGTTAACATCAAACCGTCGCGACGCATCGCTGCAGCTTCTTCCGGCTTGTGCAGTCTGTCCAGCGCGTCGGCAAGCCATGCGTAATCGTAGGCGTCCGGACGTTGTTTCAGCGCTGCGCGGAAGGCGAGCGATGCTTCCTGCCATTCTCCGTGCTTCATCAGTGACTGGCCCAGTGTGCTCCACAACAGCGGGCGATCGCCGACGTTTTTGATTTGCTGGCGCAGCACTTTTTCCAGCTGTTCCGGATTGTTTGTTTTCAGTCGAGGAATCGGCAGCAGTAGGCGATCGTCGTACTGGCGTTTCAGGCCATCGATGATAATTTGCTGCGCAGTATCATGATCGTCACATTCAATAAGATGTTCCGCCATTGCCACCTGCAACGCTACCTGATGACGCGTTTTCCGGCTTTGGTTTTTCCACCAGTTACGCAAACCTTCGCTACCGTTATCGGCACGCGCCTGATCCATCAGGCCAATCCATGCCTGTTGTTCCAGCATTGCACGATGTTCTTCATCACCAACATGGGCTTTCGCCATTGATGGGATAATATCCAGCAGCGAACTCCATGCACCTGTGCGGATATACGCCTGTTCCGCCAGACGTAATACTTCCGGATGGCGTGGCGTAACTTCCAGCAGCTTATCCACGCCGTGGCGTGCAGCATGGTTTTCATTACGGGCCAGTTGCAGACGTACGCGGGTGATTTCTACCGGAATGGTGTCGTTGCCGGCCAGCTCCGCTGCGCGTTCCAGATGTTGGTTGGCGCGTGCTTCATCACCACGTTGTTGCGCGGCTTCGGCAGCCAGTAGATAGTTCACCACCGGTTGTTCCGCGTGATCGGCATTTTTCGCCATCAGCTTTTCAACTTGCTGATAATCGCCTTCCGCCAGTTTCAGCAGCGCCTGTTCGGTCTGCTTACGTGCACGGCGACGCTTACGTCCGACAAACCACCCACGGGTGTGCGCGCCAGTGCGGAAGATCCGCCGCAGTAGCCACTCAATGGCAAACAGCACTACCATCGCCAGAATCAATATGATCGCCAGGCCCGTGACGCTGGTTTCGATATTGTAGTTGTCGGTCTGGATCAGCACATAACCCTGATGGCCGGCAATCATCGGGCCAACCACGATCCCCGCAATCAGCAACACAAAGAGCAATAACACTTTTAGCATGGTTATTCTCCTTGCGGCGCGGCTGCCGGAGTATCAGCTTGCGGTGCAGGTGCAGGTTTAGCTTCCGTTATCCCCGCTGCCGGTTGTGCCAGCAGGTTACGCACGCGAGTCTGCATCAGTTTTTCCAGCATCGCCTGGCTTTGCAGGGTTTCCGGAAGATCCATCGAGATATTTTGCTGGCTTAACTGGTCAACCTCGTCGAGGAACGCTTTGGTGGTGGCATCATCAGTATCGTAGTAAGCACGTACCCAGGTGGAGACGTTCTCCAGCGCCTGGCGATAAGTCTCTTGCTGGTGACGCGGTACAGCTTGTGCTGCGACCAGCAGGCGAGAGCGAATATTTTCGCGCAGATAGATATCCTGATTTGGCGCTAACAGCGGTACGGCGGTGTCATCACGACGGCGAATCGTAATGAAGTTGTCCATAAAGTTCTGCCAGCTTTTTTGCAGATTGATACGCCATTCGCTGATGGAACTGGAAAGCTCTTCACCGTCGGAATCCATCGGTGAACCATCGCTGTCATTATCGGCCAGACGCAGGTTATCTACCTGATTTGAAAGCTGATTAAGCTTAAGGATGATGCCGTCATAATCCACCTGCGATACTGCAGAAAGGCTGGCGATATCATCGGTAATTGCCCGACGAACGGTAATCAGACTCGGGTCATTCATATCCGCCAGGCTGGCGTCTGCACTTTTCAGCAACGCTGCAGCGGTCGTGACGTCCTGATCGCTCCACAGCTTCCGTCCGGCGAGTTTCACCAGAAAATCGGCCTGAGCCAGCAGCCAGGTTTTAGCATCGCTGCCGGAAATGGTGGCGACCTTTTGTTGGACCTCATCCAACTGTTTTGCCAGCGTTTCTTGCTGACGATTCGCCTGCTTAAGCTGTGCAGCTTGTTGCTTAATAATGCCTTCCAGCTCGGCTTTTTGGCTCTCCTGGGCTTTTTGCAATGCCGTCAGTTGGTTAGCCAGGGCATCGCTGGTGGCGGTCTGATTGACGGCCTGTTGTTTACCCCAGCCATACAAACCGACGCCCGCCGCCAGAGCAATAGCGATAGCCACCGCGCTGAGAATCAATGCGGTATTGTTCTTACTCTTTTTTTCTGTTGCGACAGGTTGTGACGTGGTGTCCACGGCCTCCCTGGTCTCTTCAACCACGGCGGAGGTTTTTTCTTGTTCCGTCATTATGGCTTCCTGTTATGAGAGTTATTGTAATGCCCGTAAAAGCGCATCGTTGTCAGCGTTATCGGCGACCTTAATGTCTTGCCAGCCCAGTTCCCGGGCGAGTTTCGCCAAACGCTCACTGACGACCAATAGTCGACAGTGTAGTAACCAGTGCTCACGATACCATTGTGGGATCAGCGACCAGAGTTGCTGCAACATTTCACCGCTGGTAACAACGACCGTCGTCACCTCGCGGGATTGCCAGCGCATCGCTTCTTCTGCACCATCGTAATGGATTGCGCATCGTTGATAACATTCACAAAAAGTGACCTCAGCACCGCGCGCCGTCAGGGTATCCCCAATTAGCTCACGACCGCCATTGCCACGTAATATCAGCGCACGTTTGCCCGCAATATTTTGTAATTCAGGTAATTGTAGCAAGACTTCGCTGATTTCCCGATCCTGCGGGTAGAGAATCTTCTGTCCGCTTACGGTATGTAGTGCCAGTGCGGTGGTGCGTCCAATGGCGAAATAATCAGGTAGTCGGGGCCATTTACGATCTTGCTGATGCAGCTGTGATTGGGCAAAAGCAACCGCGTGTTGCGAGAGGGCAAACAACAGATCGCTCTCCCCCAGCGCCGCCAGTTGATCAGCAAGTTGCGGTAATTGTTGACCCGGAGAAAACTCAATCAGCGGAAAATGCCAGGCCACCTGCCCCAGTGTGCGCAGACGGCTCACTAACTCTTCTCCAGCGGGAGACGGGCGGGTGACCAGGATACTCATGCCGGGGCGTCTCCGTTATAGACTTCAGCGAGGATCTCGCGCGCGCCGTTATTCAGTAGCTCTTCTGCCAGCGAAATCCCCATTTGTTCGGCATCTTGCGGCGCACCGCGGCGTTCACCGCGAATAATCTGCGAACCGTCCGGCGCGCCGACCAGCGCACGCAGCCAGATTTCGCCATCAATAAGCTCGGCGTAGCTACCAATTGGCACCTGACATCCGCCTTCGAGACGGGTATTCATGGCGCGTTCTGCGGTAACGCGCAGTGCAGTTTCGTGGTGATTCAGCGCGGCAAGCAGCTCGCGAGTGCGTGAATCATCAAGGCGGCATTCAATACCCACCGCACCTTGTCCTACCGCCGGAAGAGAAATCTCGGGTGGCAACGCGGCGCGAATACGTGACTCCAGACCTAAACGTTTTAGTCCGGCTACGGCAAGAATGATGGCATCGTATTCGCCGTTATCCAGTTTGCTCAGGCGAGTGCCGACGTTGCCGCGCAGGGAGCGGATAATCAGATCCGGACGGCGTTCAGCCAGTTGGCACTGGCGACGTAAACTGGACGTCCCGACGATACTGCCTGCCGGTAACGCATCCAGACTGTCATAGTTATTGGACACAAAGGCATCGCGAGGATCTTCACGCTCACAAATAGTGACCAGTCCCAGACCTTGCGGGAATTCAACCGGCACATCTTTCATTGAGTGTACGGCGATATCGGCGCGATTTTCGAGGAGCGCGACTTCCAGCTCTTTTACAAATAAGCCTTTTCCGCCTACTTTCGCCAGCGGCGTATCAAGAATCACATCGCCGCGCGTCACCATCGGTACCAGTTCAACGACCAGGCCCGGATGGCTCGCCATCAACTTGTCTTTGACATAGTGTGCCTGCCAGAGTGCAAGTGGGCTTTGGCGTGTGGCAATTCTTAAAACATTGTCTAACATGCTTGTTACCGTCATTATCATCCGTGGTCCATCCTAACATCCTTGCCAGAGTGATGTCAGTGTTGTGGTGAAACGTAGACGCCTGCGCAAACCGTAAAATGAGGTCTGGCAGTGGATCCTGACAGGCGTTTCACGCCGTTGTAATAAGGAATTTACAGAGAATAAACGGTGCTACACTTGTATGTAGCGCATCTTTCTTTACGGTCAATCAGCAAGGTGTTAAATTGATCACGTTTTAGACCATTTTTTCGTCGTGAAACTAAAAAAACCAGGCGCGAAAAGTGGTAACGGTTACCTTTGACATACGAAATATCCCGAATGCCGCGTGTTACCGTTGATGTTGGCGGAATCACAGTCATGACGGGTAGCAAATCAGGCGATACGTCTTGTACCTCTATATTGAGACTCTGAAACAGAGACTGGATGCCATAAATCAATTGCGTGTGGATCGCGCGCTTGCTGCTATGGGGCCTGCATTCCAACAGGTCTACAGTCTACTGCCGACATTGTTGCACTATCACCATCCGCTAATGCCGGGTTACCTTGATGGTAACGTTCCCAAAGGCATTTGCCTTTACACGCCTGATGAAACTCAACGCCACTACCTGAACGAGCTTGAACTGTATCGTGGAATGTCAGTACAGGATCCGCCGAAAGGTGAGCTTCCAATTACTGGTGTATACACCATGGGCAGCACCTCGTCCGTAGGGCAAAGTTGTTCCTCTGACCTGGATATCTGGGTCTGTCATCAATCCTGGCTCGATAGCGAAGAGCGCCAATTGCTACAACGTAAATGTAGCCTGCTGGAAAACTGGGCCGCCTCGCTGGGTGTGGAAGTCAGCTTCTTCCTGATTGATGAAAACCGCTTCCGTCATAATGAAAGCGGCAGCCTGGGGGGCGAAGATTGTGGCTCCACCCAGCATATACTGCTGCTTGACGAATTTTATCGTACCGCCGTGCGTCTCGCCGGTAAGCGTATTCTGTGGAATATGGTGCCGTGCGACGAAGAAGAGCATTACGACGACTATGTGATGACGCTTTACGCGCAGGGCGTGCTGACGCCAAATGAATGGCTGGATCTCGGTGGCTTAAGCTCGCTTTCTGCTGAAGAGTACTTTGGTGCCAGCCTTTGGCAGCTCTACAAGAGTATCGATTCCCCATACAAAGCGGTACTGAAAACACTGCTGCTGGAAGCCTATTCCTGGGAATACCCGAACCCACGTCTGCTGGCGAAAGATATCAAACAGCGTTTGCACGACGGCGAGATTGTATCGTTTGGTCTCGATCCATACTGCATGATGCTGGAGCGTGTTACTGAATACCTGACGGCGATTGAAGATTTTACCCGTCTGGATTTAGTACGTCGCTGCTTCTATTTAAAAGTGTGCGAAAAGCTCAGCCGTGAACGCGCCTGCGTAGGCTGGCGTCGCGCAGTGTTGAGCCAGTTAGTGAGCGAGTGGGGTTGGGACGAAGCTCGTCTGGCAATGCTCGATAACCGCGCTAACTGGAAGATTGATCAGGTGCGTGAGGCGCACAACGAGTTGCTCGACGCGATGATGCAGAGCTACCGTAATCTGATCCGCTTTGCGCGTCGCAATAACCTTAGCGTCTCCGCCAGTCCGCAGGATATCGGCGTGCTGACGCGTAAGCTGTATGCCGCGTTTGAAGCATTACCAGGTAAAGTGACGCTGGTAAACCCGCAGATTTCACCCGATCTCTCGGAACCGAATCTGACCTTTATTTATGTGCCGCCGGGCCGGGCTAACCGTTCAGGTTGGTATCTGTATAACCGCGCGCCAAATATTGAGTCGATCATCAGCCATCAGCCGCTGGAATATAATCGTTACCTGAATAAACTGGTGGCGTGGGCATGGTTTAACGGCCTGCTGACCTCGCGCACCCGTTTGTATATTAAAGGTAACGGCATTGTCGATTTGCCTAAGTTGCAGGAGATGGTCGCCGACGTGTCGCACCATTTCCCGCTGCGCTTACCTGCACCGACACCGAAGGCGCTCTACAGCCCGTGTGAGATCCGCCATCTGGCGATTATCGTTAACCTGGAATATGACCCGACAGCGGCGTTCCGCAATCAGGTGGTGCATTTCGATTTCCGTAAGCTGGATGTCTTCAGCTTTGGCGAGAATCAAAATTGCCTGGTAGGTAGCGTTGACCTGCTGTACCGCAACTCGTGGAACGAAGTGCGTACGCTGCACTTCAACGGCGAGCAATCGATGATCGAAGCCCTGAAAACTATTCTCGGCAAAATGCATCAGGACGCCGCACCGCCAGATAGCGTGGAAGTCTTCTGTTATAGCCAGCATCTGCGCGGCTTAATTCGTACTCGCGTGCAGCAACTGGTTTCTGAGTGTATTGAATTGCGTCTTTCCAGCACCCGCCAGGAAACCGGGCGTTTCAAGGCGCTGCGCGTTTCTGGTCAAACCTGGGGGTTGTTCTTCGAACGCCTGAATGTATCGGTACAGAAACTGGAAAACGCCATCGAGTTTTATGGCGCGATTTCGCATAACAAACTGCACGGCCTGTCAGTGCAGGTTGAAACCAATCACGTCAAATTACCGGCGGTGGTGGACGGCTTTGCCAGCGAAGGGATCATCCAGTTCTTTTTCGAAGAAACGCAAGACGAGAATGGCTTTAATATCTACATTCTCGACGAAAGCAACCGGGTTGAGGTATATCACCACTGCGAAGGCAGCAAAGAGGAGCTGGTACGTGACGTCAGTCGCTTCTACTCGTCATCGCATGACCGTTTTACCTACGGCTCAAGCTTCATCAACTTCAACCTGCCGCAGTTCTATCAGATTGTGAAGGTTGATGGTCGTGAACAGGTGATTCCGTTCCGCACAAAATCTATCGGTAACATGCCGCCTGCCAATCAGGATCACGATACGCCGCTATTACAGCAATATTTTTCGTGATGAACGTGCCGGAAAGCGAGGCTTATCCGGCATGCAATCTTAGCGGAAACTGACTGTTTCACCCGCCTGCTGCGTCGCCGCCTGTTCCAGCAAATCCCAGAAGGTTTCGCCGCTGCGATCACAAATCCACTCATCGCCTTTCAGGTCAAAATGGTAGCCGCCCTGTTTGGTTGCCAGCCATACCTGGTGCAGCGGCTCCTGGCGGTTGATAATGATTTTGCTGCCATTCTCAAAGGTAATGGTCAGTACGCCGCCGTTGATTTCGCAGTCGATATCGCTGTCGCCATCCCAGTCGTCCAGGCGTTCTTCAATGGTCAGCCAGAGTTGATCAGCCAGGCGATGAAATTCACTGTCGTTCATTGTTGTATCCTGTTTTTAAGTGATGGCGGCAGTATAGCGGCATGGGGTCAGGGCTTCAAAGTTTGCACCTCTGCGGCTGCGTTCCGGCACGATTCATCCGTCACCGGAATAATGATGTCTCTGTGTAGCGAAAGATTTGTCTCTTCATTAGGGCGCAGTTACACCACGTCTTTCCCTGTTTCTGGTAAACATTATGATCAGGTTTACCGAGCGAGCATCCTCACGCTGACGGAACTAAAAAAGACAACAAACAAACCACATTGCGATAGTGCATAAAGCCATCCTGGCGCGAGGTGCCGATCACGAAACTACCAGCAAAACATAAATCCCCACGAGTAAGCGTTATACTCGCAGCATTTCCTCACTTTTCAGACTTCATAAAGAGTCGCTAAACGCTTGCTTTTACGTCTTCTCCTGCGATGATAGAAAGCAGAAAGCGATGAACTTTACAGGCAATCCATAATGAAAAACGTGTTTAAGGCACTCACTGTATTACTTACTCTCTTCAGCCTGACGGGCTGCGGTCTGAAAGGTCCGCTCTATTTCCCGCCTGCAGATAAAAACGCACCGCCGCCGACCAAACCGGTAGAGACGCAAACGCAATCCACGGTGCCGGATAAAAACGATCGCGCCACTGGCGATGGTCCATCCCAGGTGAATTACTAAAAGTCAGTTTCTGTACCCGCGTGATTGGAGTAAATGATGCAGTTCTCGAAAATGCATGGCCTTGGCAACGATTTTATGGTCGTCGACGCGGTAACGCAGAATGTCTTTTTTTCACCGGAGCTGATTCGTCGCCTGGCTGATCGGCACCTGGGGGTAGGGTTTGACCAACTGCTGGTGGTTGAGCCGCCGTATGATCCTGAACTGGATTTTCACTATCGCATTTTCAATGCTGATGGCAGTGAAGTGGCGCAGTGCGGCAACGGTGCGCGCTGCTTTGCCCGTTTTGTGCGTCTGAAAGGACTGACCAATAAGCGTGATATCCGCGTCAGCACCGCCAACGGGCGGATGGTTCTGACCGTCACCGATGATGATCTGGTCCGCGTAAATATGGGCGAACCCAACTTCGAACCTTCCGCCGTGCCGTTTCGCGCTAACAAAGCGGAAAAGACCTATATTATGCGCGCCGCCGAGCAGACAATCTTATGCGGCGTGGTGTCGATGGGAAATCCGCATTGCGTGATTCAGGTCGATGATGTCGATACCGCGGCGGTAGAAACGCTTGGTCCTGTTCTGGAAAGCCACGAGCGTTTTCCGGAGCGCGCCAATATCGGTTTTATGCAAGTGGTTAAGCGCGAGCATATTCGTTTACGCGTTTATGAGCGTGGGGCAGGAGAAACCCAGGCCTGCGGCAGCGGCGCGTGTGCGGCGGTTGCAGTAGGGATTCAGCAAGGTTTGCTGGCCGAAGAAGTACGCGTGGAACTCCCCGGCGGTCGTCTTGATATCGCCTGGAAAGGTCCGGGTCACCCGTTATATATGACTGGCCCGGCGGTACATGTCTACGACGGATTTATTCATCTATGAAGCAACCAGGGGAAGAACTGCAGGAAACACTCACGGAGCTTGATGACCGGGCGGTTGTCGATTATCTGATTAAAAATCCTGAGTTTTTTATCCGTAATGCGCGCGCAGTAGAAGCGATACGTGTGCCGCATCCGGTACGCGGCACCGTTTCGTTGGTCGAGTGGCACATGGCCCGCGCACGTAATCATATTCATGTTCTGGAAGAGAACATGGCGCTGTTGATGGAACAGGCTATCGCCAACGAAGGCCTGTTTTATCGCCTACTCTACCTGCAGCGCAGTCTCACCGCCGCCAGCAGTCTCGACGATATGCTGATGCGCTTTCACCGCTGGGCGCGCGATCTCGGCCTGGCAGGTGCGAGTCTGCGCCTGTTTCCGGATCGCTGGCGCTTAGGTGCGCCGTCGAACCACACTCATCTGGCATTAAGCCGTCAGTCTTTCGAACCGCTGCGTATTCAGCGTTTGGGGCAGGAACAGCACTATCTTGGGCCGCTTAACGGACCAGAGCTGCTGGTGGTGCTACCGGAAGCGAAAGCGGTGGGATCGGTGGCGATGTCGATGCTGGGAAGCGATGCTGATTTGGGTGTCGTGCTGTTTACCAGTCGCGATGCCAGTCACTATCAACAAGGGCAAGGAACGCAGTTACTTCATGAAATTGCGCTGATGTTGCCGGAGCTTCTGGAGCGTTGGATTGAACGCGTATGACCGATTTACACACCGATGTAGAACGCTACCTACGTTATCTGAGCGTGGAGCGCCAGCTTAGCCCGATAACCCTGCTTAACTACCAGCGTCAGCTTGAGGCGATCATCAATTTTGCCAGCGAAAACGGCCTGCAAAGCTGGCAGCAATGTGATGTGACGATGGTGCGCAATTTTGCTGTACGCAGTCGCCGTAAAGGGCTGGGAGCAGCAAGTCTGGCGTTACGGCTTTCTGCGCTACGTAGCTTTTTTGACTGGCTGGTCAGCCAGAACGAACTCAAAGCTAACCCGGCGAAAGGTGTTTCGGCACCGAAAGCGCCGCGTCATCTGCCGAAAAACATCGACGTCGACGATATGAATCGGCTGCTGGATATTGATATCAATGATCCCCTCGCTGTACGCGACCGTGCAATGCTGGAAGTGATGTACGGCGCGGGTCTGCGTCTTTCTGAGCTGGTGGGGCTGGATATTAAACACCTCGACCTGGAGTCTGGTGAAGTGTGGGTTATGGGGAAAGGCAGCAAAGAGCGCCGCCTGCCGATTGGTCGCAACGCTGTGGCGTGGATTGAGCACTGGCTTGATTTGCGCGACCTGTTTGGTAGCGAAGACGACGCGCTTTTTCTGTCGAAACTGGGCAAGCGTATCTCCGCGCGTAATGTGCAGAAACGCTTTGCCGAATGGGGCATAAAACAAGGGCTGAATAATCACGTTCATCCGCATAAATTACGTCACTCGTTCGCCACGCATATGCTGGAGTCGAGCGGCGATCTTCGTGGTGTGCAGGAGCTGCTGGGTCATGCCAACCTCTCCACCACGCAAATCTATACTCATCTTGATTTTCAACACCTTGCCTCGGTGTACGATGCGGCGCATCCACGCGCCAAACGGGGGAAATAATGCGTTTTTACCGGCCTTTGGGGCGCATCTCGGCGCTCACCTTTGACCTGGATGATACCCTTTACGATAACCGTCCGGTGATTTTGCGCACCGAGCGAGAGGCGCTTACCTTTGTGCAAAATTATCATCCGGCGCTGCGCAGCTTCCAGAATGAAGATCTGCAACGCCTGCGCCAGGCGGTACGGGAAGCGGAACCCGAGATTTATCACGACGTGACGCGCTGGCGTTTTCGTTCGATTGAACAAGCGATGCTCGACGCCGGGCTGAGTGCCGAAGAAGCCAGTGCAGGCGCACACGCAGCAATGATCAACTTTGCCAAATGGCGCAGCCGAATCGACGTCCCGCAGCAAACTCACGACACCTTAAAACAGCTGGCGAAGAAATGGCCGCTGGTGGCGATCACCAACGGTAACGCCCAGCCGGAGCTGTTTGGTTTGGGGGATTATTTTGAGTTTGTGCTGCGCGCTGGCCCGCACGGGCGCTCAAAACCGTTCAGCGATATGTACTTTTTGGCTGCGGAAAAACTCAACGTGCCGATCGGCGAGATCTTACATGTTGGGGACGATCTCACCACTGACGTGGGTGGGGCAATTCGCAGCGGAATGCAGGCTTGTTGGATCAGACCGGAAAATGGCGATCTGATGCAAACCTGGGACAGCCGTTTACTGCCGCATCTGGAAATTTCCCGGTTGGCATCTCTGACCTCGCTGATATAATCAGCAAATCTGTATATATACCCAGCTTTTTGGCGGAGGGCGTTGCGCTTCTCCGCCCAACCTATTTTTACGCGGCGGTGCCAATGGACGTTTCTTACCTGCTCGACAGCCTTAATGACAAACAGCGCGAAGCGGTGGCCGCGCCACGCAGCAACCTTCTGGTGCTGGCGGGCGCGGGCAGTGGTAAGACGCGCGTACTGGTGCATCGTATCGCCTGGTTGATGAGCGTGGAAAACTGCTCGCCATACTCGATTATGGCGGTGACGTTTACCAACAAAGCGGCGGCGGAGATGCGTCATCGTATCGGGCAACTGATGGGCACGAGCCAGGGCGGTATGTGGGTCGGCACCTTCCACGGGCTGGCGCACCGTTTGCTGCGTGCGCACCATATGGACGCCAATCTGCCGCAGGATTTCCAGATCCTCGACAGTGAAGACCAGCTACGCCTGCTTAAGCGTCTGATCAAAGCCATGAACCTCGACGAGAAGCAGTGGCCGCCGCGGCAGGCAATGTGGTACATCAACAGCCAGAAAGATGAAGGCCTGCGTCCGCATCATATTCAAAGCTACGGTAATCCGGTGGAGCAGACCTGGCAGAAGGTGTATCAGGCGTATCAGGAAGCGTGTGACCGCGCGGGCCTGGTGGACTTCGCCGAGCTGCTGCTGCGCGCTCACGAGTTGTGGCTTAACAAGCCGCATATCCTGCAACACTACCGCGAACGTTTTACCAATATCCTGGTGGACGAATTCCAGGATACCAACAACATTCAGTACGCGTGGATCCGCCTGCTGGCGGGCGACACCGGCAAAGTGATGATCGTCGGTGATGACGACCAGTCAATCTACGGCTGGCGCGGGGCGCAGGTGGAGAATATTCAGCGTTTCCTTAATGATTTCCCCGGTGCCGAAACTATTCGTCTGGAGCAAAACTACCGCTCTACCAGCAATATTCTGAGCGCCGCTAACGCCCTGATTGAAAACAATAACGGGCGTCTGGGTAAAAAACTGTGGACCGATGGCGCGGACGGTGAGCCTATTTCCCTCTATTGCGCTTTTAACGAACTCGATGAAGCGCGTTTTGTGGTTAACCGCATCAAAACCTGGCAGGACAACGGCGGAGCGCTTGCCGAGTGCGCCATTCTCTACCGCAGCAACGCCCAGTCGCGGGTGCTCGAAGAGGCGTTATTGCAGGCCAGTATGCCGTACCGTATTTACGGCGGGATGCGCTTCTTCGAACGCCAGGAAATCAAAGATGCGCTCTCGTATCTGCGCCTGATTGCCAACCGCAACGACGACGCGGCCTTTGAGCGTGTGGTGAATACGCCAACGCGGGGTATTGGTGACCGGACGCTGGACGTGGTACGTCAGACATCGCGCGATCGCCAGTTAACACTCTGGCAGGCATGTCGTGAGCTGTTGCAGGAAAAAGCCCTTGCCGGGCGAGCTGCCAGCGCCTTGCAGCGATTTATGGAATTAATCGACGCCTTAGCGCAGGAAACTGCCGATATGCCGCTGCATGTACAGACTGACCGGGTAATTAAAGACTCCGGCCTGCGTACCATGTATGAGCAGGAGAAGGGCGAAAAAGGTCAGACGCGTATCGAAAACTTAGAGGAACTGGTGACGGCAACGCGCCAGTTCAGCTACAACGAAGAAGACGAAGATTTAATGCCGCTGCAGGCGTTCCTCTCCCATGCGGCACTGGAAGCAGGTGAAGGGCAGGCGGATACCTGGCAGGATGCGGTGCAGTTGATGACGCTACACTCGGCGAAAGGCCTGGAGTTCCCGCAGGTGTTTATCGTTGGTATGGAAGAGGGCATGTTCCCAAGCCAGATGTCGCTGGATGAAGGCGGGCGTCTGGAAGAAGAACGCCGTCTGGCCTACGTTGGCGTAACCCGCGCGATGCAGAAACTGACGCTGACCTACGCGGAAACCCGCCGTCTGTATGGTAAAGAGGTTTACCATCGCCCGTCGCGCTTTATCGGCGAGCTGCCGGAAGAGTGTGTGGAAGAGGTGCGCCTGCGCGCCACGGTAAGCCGCCCGGTCAGCCATCAGCGGATGGGTACGCCGATGGTCGAGAACGACAGCGGCTACAAGCTCGGCCAGCGCGTACGCCACGCTAAGTTTGGTGAAGGCACCATTGTCAATATGGAAGGCAGCGGTGAGCATAGCCGTTTGCAGGTGGCATTTCAGGGCCAGGGTATTAAATGGCTGGTGGCGGCATACGCCCGGCTGGAGTCGGTGTAACGTTGCCGGATGCGGTGCTGCGCACCTTATTTGGCCTAAAAAATCATTCAGATTCAATAAATTGCAACGTCATGTAGGCCGGATAGGGCGTTTACGCCGCATCCGGCATCTGCGCCATCTTCAGTATCTGACACAAAACTATCGTTTTAACCTTTCCGCTCGACGGAAATCATGGTGACAAAAGGATAGCGTTGCCACGGGATTGCCCCGCCTTTCATATACATATGTGAAATCGTGCCATCAAGATAAAGCAGCTGCTCAACGTTCAGTTTCGCTTTGGCATAACAGGCAAAATCATAAAAATTTGTTGCCTGCTGGCTCAACAAAAACACGGCGTTCCCATGTTTATTAATCCCAACACCGTTACGAATTTTGCTTGAGGCGACGTTGGGATGAATACGCGGATTAATTACACCGTTTTCCATCAACATTGGCCCTGACTGCACCGCAAACTGAATCTCTTTACTGGTTTTGAAGGCATCCAGACGAACGATGCCGACTTTATCTCCCGCGACATAAAACACGCCGCCAGGACGGATAAAGAAATTCCCTTCACCTGAAGCGAGATTTAACGCCACCTTCTGCTGACCGTTTTCGATGTACAAACCGAGCGGCGCATAGCTTTCATCATAGATGCCGCCGTTCATCGCCATCTGCACCTGACCCTGACTATTAATATCCGCCAGCAGAGCATGTAACGTTCCCCACGCTTCGCCATTGGCTTTTTGCCAGTACATTTTCACCCGCTCTGTTTGAGGATTAACGGTATACGCCTGTACGGTCAGCGTCGGATCTGAGAGTGCGCAATCATCAGCGGCAACAGCAAACAAGGGAAGTAAGGTGAGGGCGAGAAAAATCCGTTTGAGATTCAAGGTGATCATTCCTTTACCAATGAGTAGCTGATGCGCCATTATAGGTCCTGGATGTGGGATTTTTTTATCCTGTTAGCGACCTTGACGAGTACCAAAAAGCGCGAAGTTCAACTATTGTTCTGTGGTGTTCTGTTGCGTGTTGACGGCAAAATTTTGCTGGCGTAACATGCGCGCACGATCACTCTAAGAGGACATTCGCCTTGGACACACCCAGTAGATACTGGCTCACTATCCTGTCATCCAGGATCAACTCCTAAGGCTATCCCTTTTTGCTGATAGCCTTAGCGGTTGTCAGCGACCTCAATTTTTCCCGTCGCGCTGAGTCAGGCTGTTTAATGGTCTGAAACCCAATTTGTTTCTGTGTGCCCACCGAACTGTCCGATATTTTAAGCATTGGGAGTCCCGGTCATGCTGAGCGCATTTCAACTGGAAAATAACCGACTGACCCGGCTGGAAGTCGAAGAGTCACAACCCCTTGTAAATGCAGTATGGATTGATCTTGTCGAACCGGACGACGACGAGCGACTGCGCGTACAATCTGAACTTGGCCAGAGCCTGGCAACCCGCCCGGAACTGGAAGACATCGAAGCATCGGCACGTTTCTTTGAAGACGACGACGGCCTGCATATTCACTCCTTCTTCTTCTTTGAAGATGCGGAAGATCACGCCGGTAACTCCACTGTGGCATTTACCATCCGTGATGGTCGTCTGTTTACTCTGCGTGAGCGTGAACTGCCCGCTTTTCGTCTGTATCGTATGCGTGCCCGTAGCCAGTCGATGGTAGACGGTAACGCCTACGAGTTGCTGCTGGATCTGTTCGAAACCAAAATCGAACAGTTGGCAGATGAAATTGAAAATATCTATAGCGACCTGGAGCAGTTGAGCCGGGTGATTATGGAAGGGCATCAGGGCGATGAGTACGACGAGGCGCTCTCCACTCTGGCGGAACTGGAAGATATCGGCTGGAAAGTTCGCCTGTGTCTGATGGATACCCAGCGCGCGCTCAACTTCCTGGTGCGTAAAGCGCGTTTACCGGGTGGGCAACTGGAGCAGGCGCGTGAAATCCTGCGAGATATCGAATCCCTGCTGCCGCATAACGAATCCCTGTTCCAGAAGGTGAACTTCCTGATGCAGGCGGCAATGGGTTTTATCAACATCGAGCAGAACCGCATCATCAAAATCTTCTCGGTGGTATCCGTGGTATTCCTGCCGCCGACGCTCGTTGCTTCCAGCTATGGCATGAACTTTGAGTTTATGCCAGAACTGAAGTGGAGCTTCGGCTACCCTGGCGCGATTATCTTTATGATCCTCGCGGGCCTGGCACCGTATCTGTACTTTAAGCGGAAGAACTGGTTGTAAAAAACGAGAGCGGTGGCTTAGTCTGGCTAAGCCACCTGTTATTCAAAGGCTCCAGGTATTTAACCCTTTTACCTCTTTCTCATAGAACCATTTGTTCGTGTTAACAGCAACATAGGCTGCTACGGCAATTCCCAGAATGTTAACGCCAATTAGTGCACCAACAAATAGAGATAGAATACCAAGTAATAGAACTATAATTGCTTTTTTCCATAACCCCAGGACAAATAAATATATCCAGGAACAGAAGAAAGCAATGAAATTCATTTGAATAGTTAAGCGTTGTCTTACTTTTAATGCTTTAAATGCTGCTTTATATTCTGGTGTTGCCCCCCAGAATCCAGGAAAACCATGTTGATCATAAAAATTAAATCGGTATTTCCATTTTTCACTTAATGAACCATCGTTCATATATTCCTTACTCATAAATACTCCATAACTATTGTTTTGATGAATCAGTAGGTGCAAGCATTAGCATACTGAAAGTGGAAAAATAACAAATCAAAAAAATCATCGAACCATTGCCTGAACAGGCAAAATCTTCGGCTATCATTGTGATGATAGAGATGATATATACTGCTAATGTACCAAAAACATAAGTTTTTATATAGATGAAACCACTATCACGGAGTCGCTGGCAATTCATGTTGATGACGAGATAATGGAGTACGATGGTAGAGACTATAACAAGAAAGCCTGCTTCTCCATCGTTAAAAAAGATAATAAGAAAGGCAAAAATGAAATTTATTAAAATAAATGAAAATATATAACGACGTCTGGAAATCTTACCGTTAGATGTTGGGATAAATATACGTAACATAAATTTTACATCCTTGTATGAGTCTTCGGTCAGCATGGCAATATGCCCACTCTCATGCAAGAGTCGGCATATTTTTTCAGAATATATTTATTTTTTATTTGGACGTTCTACGCTGCGTATAAATCGCATCCATCACAAAAATTGCCAGCGCCACCCAAATAAAGGCGAAAGTCACCATCTTATCGGCACCCGGTTTTTCACCATAAAACGTCACAGCCAGCAGGAACATCAGCGTCGGGCCAATGTACTGGAAAAAGCCTAACGTTGAGAGACGCAAGCGCGTGGCAGCGGCGGTAAAACACAACAGCGGTACGGTAGTGACAATACCGGCGGCGATCAGCAGTAAATTCAGCGACATCGGGTTTTGCCCCATATGGCTGGTTGAGCTGTCGGCAATAGCAAACAGGTAAATTGCCGCCACGGGCAGCAGCCACATGGTTTCGATTAACATGCCGGTTTGCGCTTCAACGGCAATCTTCTTGCGTACCAGACCGTAGAAGGCAAAACTAAATGCCAGTCCCAGCGCGATAATAGGTAGCGAACCAAAAGTCCACAGCTGGACTAACACGCCACATATCGCCAGAATCACCGCCAGCCATTGCATCCGGCGGAATCGCTCGCCGAGGAAAATCATCCCCAGCACAATGTTCACCAGCGGGTTAATAAAGTAACCAAGGCTCGCTTCCAGCATATGGTGATTGTTCACCGCCCAGATAAACAGTAGCCAGTTGCCACCAATCAGCACGGCAGAGACTGCCAGCATAAAAATTTTCTGTGGCGTCTGAATCAGCGTTTTTAAATAGGACCACTGGCGGCAAATGCTCATCAGCACCACCATAAAGAAAAACGACCAGATCACGCGATGCGTCAGGATTTCATCGGCGGGCACGTAGTAAATCAACTTGAAGTACGCTGGCGCTATACCCCAAATAAAATAAGCGGCAAGAGCGAGTAATACGCCCTGCCGCGTTTGTTTTGCATCCATCGGGAATACTCATTTTTAATTGGTAACAACAGTTTACCTGCTTTTATGTCTTCAACCTACCATATAGGTGGCGGTGGCACTGGCAATATAAAGCTGTTCTTCATTGTGTAATTCAACGCGGGCGACGGCGACTTTATTGCCTGCACGCAACAGGCTACTAGTAGCAGTAAAACGCTCGCCCCTGCCTGGGCGCAGATAATCAACGCGAAGATCAATGGTCCCCATCCGCGATAGCCGCTGGCGTAGTTCATCTTCACTGATGGTTTCGTGGCGGGTTAAGGTACTTCCCACGCACACCAGACCGGCGGCGACATCCAGCGCCGACGCAATGACCCCGCCGTGCAAAATGCTTTGCGCCCAGTTGCCCACCATCATTGGCTGATTTTTAAAGGCCAGCTGTGCGAACTCTTTTTCGTAACGCTCCAGTTCCATCCCCAATGCGCGGTTAAATGGCATGTGATAAACAAACATCTCACCCACTAATTTCAGGGCTTGTTCAGCGGTCAGTACGGCAGACATATCATCCTTACACTTCATTGGTTAATGAAATGTTGATTTTATGCTTCTTTGTTGTTGGTTTCTACTTTAGGAAGGGATAACTAACGGCTATGGAGTTAAGTATGTAAAATAGCCCGCAGAAAAATATTCACCTTATCAATAATTCGTTACGGAGAACACGACCGATGCGGACTCTGCAGGGCTGGTTGTTGCCGGTGTTTATGTTGCCTATGGCAGTATATGCACAAGAGGCAACGGTGAAAGAGGTGCATGACGCGCCAGCGGTGCGTGGCAGTATTATCGCCAATATGCTGCAGGAGCATGACAATCCGTTCACGCTCTATCCTTATGACACCAACTACCTCATTTACACCCAAACCAGCGATCTGAATAAAGAAGCGATTGCCAGTTACGACTGGGCGGAAAATGCGCGTAAGGATGAAGTAAAGTTTCAGTTGAGCCTGGCATTTCCGCTGTGGCGTGGGATTTTAGGCCCGAACTCGGTGTTGGGTGCGTCTTATACGCAAAAATCCTGGTGGCAACTGTCCAATAGCGAAGAGTCTTCACCGTTTCGTGAAACCAACTACGAACCGCAATTGTTCCTCGGTTTTGCCACCGATTACCGTTTTGCAGGTTGGACGCTGCGCGATGTGGAGATGGGGTATAACCACGACTCTAACGGGCGTTCCGACCCGACCTCCCGCAGCTGGAACCGCCTTTATACTCGCCTGATGGCAGAAAACGGTAACTGGCTGGTAGAAGTGAAGCCGTGGTATGTGGTGGGTAATACTGACGATAACCCGGATATCACCAAATATATGGGTTACTACCAGCTTAAAATCGGCTATTACCTCGGTGATGCGGTGCTCAGTGCGAAAGGACAGTACAACTGGAACACCGGCTACGGCGGCGCGGAGTTAGGCTTAAGTTACCCGATCACCAAACATGTGCGCCTTTATACTCAGGTTTACAGCGGCTATGGCGAATCGCTCATCGACTATAACTTCAACCAGACCCGTGTCGGTGTGGGGGTTATGCTAAACGATTTGTTTTGATGAACGGTTGAGTGGTTGGCAAATCTGGAACCCAGCATCCAGGATTACCCTCTCAGAGACTAAAAGCATTGCAGTTTCTCGCGCAGGCGCTGAAAATAGCGCCTGTTTTTATTTCAGGCAATCGGGGTGAATGTGGCGCAGGCGGAAGTGTTGAATCTGGAGTCCGGAGCTAAACAGGTTTTACAAGAAACCTTTGGCTACCAACAGTTTCGCCCCGGCCAGGAAGAAATTATCGACACTGTGCTTTCCGGTCGCGATTGCCTGGTCGTCATGCCCACCGGTGGCGGAAAATCCCTTTGCTATCAAATTCCTGCCTTATTGCTAAACGGCCTTACCGTGGTTGTTTCACCGCTGATTTCGTTGATGAAAGATCAGGTGGATCAACTGCAAGCCAACGGCGTGGCGGCGGCGTGCCTTAACTCGACGCAAACCCGCGAACAGCAACTTGAAGTGATGACAGGCTGCCGCACCGGGCAAATTCGCTTACTGTATATCGCCCCGGAACGCCTGATGCTGGATAACTTTCTTGAGCATCTGGCGCACTGGAATCCGGTGTTATTAGCCGTCGATGAAGCGCACTGTATCTCCCAATGGGGCCACGATTTCCGCCCGGAATATGCCGCGCTCGGTCAGTTGCGCCAGCGGTTCCCGACGCTGCCGTTTATGGCGCTGACCGCCACAGCCGACGACACCACGCGCCAGGATATCGTGCGCCTGCTGGGGCTGAACGATCCGCTGATTCAAATCAGCAGTTTTGACCGTCCGAATATTCGCTACATGCTGATGGAGAAGTTCAAACCGCTCGATCAGTTGATGCGCTACGTGCAGGAACAGCGCGGTAAGTCAGGCATTATCTACTGCAACAGCCGCGCGAAAGTAGAAGACACCGCTGCGCGCCTGCAAAGCAAGGGAATTAGCGCGGCGGCCTATCATGCCGGGCTGGAAAATAATGTTCGCGCCGATGTGCAGGAAAAATTCCAGCGCGATGACCTGCAAATTGTGGTGGCGACGGTGGCGTTCGGCATGGGCATCAATAAACCAAACGTTCGCTTCGTGGTCCACTTTGATATTCCGCGCAATATCGAATCCTATTATCAGGAAACCGGACGCGCCGGGCGTGATGGCCTGCCCGCGGAAGCGATGCTGTTTTACGATCCGGCTGATATGGCGTGGCTGCGCCGTTGTCTGGAAGAGAAGCCGCAGGGGCAGTTGCAGGATATCGAGCGCCACAAACTCAATGCGATGGGCGCGTTTGCCGAAGCGCAAACTTGCCGTCGTCTGGTATTGCTGAACTATTTTGGCGAAGGGCGTCAGGAGCCGTGCGGGAACTGCGATATCTGCCTCGATCCGCCGAAACAGTACGACGGTTCAACCGATGCTCAGATTGCCCTTTCCACCATTGGTCGTGTGAATCAGCGGTTTGGGATGGGTTATGTGGTGGAAGTGATTCGTGGTGCTAATAACCAGCGTATCCGCGACTATGGTCATGACAAACTGAAAGTCTATGGCATGGGCCGTGATAAAAGCCATGAACATTGGGTGAGCGTGATCCGCCAGCTGATTCACCTCGGCCTGGTGACGCAAAATATTGCCCAGCATTCTGCCCTACAACTGACAGAGGCCGCGCGCCCGGTGCTGCGCGGCGAATCCTCTTTGCAACTTGCCGTGCCGCGTATCGTGGCGCTCAAACCGAAAGCGATGCAGAAATCGTTCGGCGGCAACTATGATCGCAAACTGTTCGCCAAATTACGCAAACTGCGTAAATCGATAGCCGATGAAAGTAATGTCCCGCCGTACGTGGTGTTTAACGACGCAACCTTGATTGAGATGGCTGAACAGATGCCGATCACCGCCAGCGAAATGCTCAGCGTTAACGGCGTTGGGATGCGCAAGCTGGAACGCTTTGGCAAACCGTTTATGGCGCTGATTCGTGCGCATGTTGATGGCGATGACGAAGAGTAGTCAGCAGCATAAAAAAGTGCCAGTATGAAGACTCCGTAAACGTTTCCCCCGCGAGTCAAATGTATGTTGATGTTATTTCTCACCGTCGCCATGGTGCACATTGTGGCGCTTATGAGCCCCGGTCCCGATTTCTTTTTTGTCTCTCAGACCGCTGTCAGTCGTTCCCGTAAAGAAGCGATGATGGGCGTGCTGGGCATTACCTGCGGCGTAATGGTTTGGGCTGGGATTGCGCTGCTTGGCCTGCATTTGATTATCGAAAAAATGGCCTGGCTGCATACGCTGATTATGGTGGGCGGTGGCCTGTATCTCTGCTGGATGGGTTACCAGATGCTACGCGGTGCACTGAAAAAAGAGGCGGTTTCTGCACCTGCGCCACAGGTCGAGCTGGCGAAAAGTGGGCGCAGTTTCCTGAAAGGTTTACTGACCAATCTCGCTAATCCGAAAGCGATTATCTACTTTGGCTCGGTGTTCTCATTGTTTGTCGGTGATAACGTTGGCACTACCGCGCGCTGGGGCATTTTTGCGCTGATCATTGTCGAAACGCTGGCGTGGTTTACCGTCGTTGCCAGCCTGTTTGCCCTGCCGCAAATGCGCCGTGGTTATCAACGTCTGGCGAAGTGGATTGATGGTTTTGCCGGGGCGTTATTTGCCGGATTTGGCATTCATTTGATTATTTCGCGGTGATGCCAGACGCGTCTTCAGAGTAAGTCGGATAAGGCGTTTACGCCGCATCCGACATTATTTTTCACGCATGCCTCGCCGATGCTAACAGCGCTCCCACCAGCATAAACAACGAGCCGAAAATCTTATTCAGCGCCTTCATCTGCTTTGGTCCTTTAATCCATAGAGCAATCCGTTGAGCAAGGGTGGCGTAACCGATCATCACAATAATATCGACCACAATAGTGGTGACGCCGAGCACGATATACTGCATCAGTTGCGGCTGTTGCGGCATGATGAATTGCGGAAATAGCGCCGCCAGAAACACAATACTTTTGGGATTGGTGAGATTCACAAAAACTGCGCGCTGGAACAAATGTCGACGCGATTGAGTAGAGGCCAGCGATTTAAGGTCAATTGCACCAGCGGCGCGCCACTGCTGGATTCCCAGCCAAATCAAGTAAGCCGCGCCTGCCCACTTCAACACTTCAAACGCAATCACTGAGCGGGAAAATAGCGTCCCCAACCCCACGCCAACCAGCACAATATGAATCGCCAGTCCGGTCTGAAGCCCAGCAATAGACGCCACCGCGCCGCGATAACCGTGGTTGAGCGAGGTGGTCATAGTGTTGATTGCACCAGAGCCTGGCGACAGGCTTAAAATGATCGATGTCAGCAGGTAGGCAAACCACCATTCTAAGGTCATGATGAACTCCCGGTGTGTCTATTTTTGTGCCACAATACGCTACTGTCGCAGCGTTGTGTCAGGCACGCTAAAAAAAACGATTTTACGTGGTTTAAGAGGCAGATTACCCGATGTTTCAGCAGCAAAAAGACTGGGAAACAAGAGAAAACGCGTTTGCTGCTTTTACCATGGGACCGCTGACTGATTTCTGGCGTCAGCGTGATGAAGCAGAGTTTACTGGTGTGGATGACATTCCGGTGCGCTTTGTCCGTTTTCGCGCACAGCACCATGACCGGGTGGTAGTCATCTGCCCGGGGCGTATTGAGAGCTACGTAAAATATGCGGAACTGGCCTATGACCTGTTCCATTTGGGGTTTGATGTCTTAATCATCGACCATCGCGGGCAGGGACGTTCCGGTCGCCTGTTAGCCGATCCGCATCTCGGGCATGTTAATCGCTTTAATGATTATGTTGATGATCTGGCGGCATTCTGGCAGCAGGAGGTTCAGCCCGGTCCGTGGCGTAAACGCTATATACTGGCACATTCGATGGGCGGTGCGATCTCCACATTATTTCTGCAACGCCATCCAGGTGTATGTGACGCCATTGCGCTAACTGCGCCAATGTTTGGGATCGTGATTCGTATGCCGTCATTTATGGCACGGCAGATCCTCAACTGGGCCGAAGCGCATCCACGTTTCCGTGATGGCTATGCAATAGGCACCGGGCGCTGGCGCGCGTTGCCGTTTGCTATCAACGTACTGACCCACAGCAGACAGCGATATCGACGTAACTTACGCTTCTATGCTGATGACCCAACGATTCGCGTCGGTGGGCCGACCTACCATTGGGTACGCGAAAGTATTCTGGCTGGCGAACAGGTGTTAGCCGGTGCGGGTGATGACGCCACGCCAACGCTTCTCTTGCAGGCTGAAGAGGAACGCGTGGTGGATAACCGCATGCATGACCGTTTTTGTGAACTCCGCACCGCCGCGGGCCATCCTGTCGAAGGAGGACGGCCGTTGGTAATTAAAGGTGCTTACCATGAGATCCTTTTTGAAAAGGACGCAATGCGCTCAGTCGCGCTCCACGCCATCGTTGATTTTTTCAACAGGCATAACTCACCCAGCGGAAACCGCTCTACAGAGGTTTAAATTTCTTATGTACCAGGTTGTTGCGTCTGATTTAGATGGCACGTTACTTTCTCCCGACCATACGTTATCCCCTTACGCCAAAGAAACTCTGAAGCTGCTCACCGCGCGCGGCATCAACTTTGTGTTTGCGACCGGTCGTCACCACGTTGATGTGGGGCAAATTCGCGATAATCTGGAGATTAAGTCTTACATGATTACCTCCAATGGCGCGCGCGTTCACGATCTGGATGGCAATCTGATTTTTGCTCATAACCTGGATCGCGACATTGCCAGCGATCTGTTTGGCGTAGTCAACGACAATCCGGACATCATTACTAACGTTTATCGCGACGACGAATGGTTTATGAATCGCCATCGCCCGGAAGAGATGCGCTTTTTTAAAGAAGCGGTGTTCAAATATGCGCTGTATGAGCCTGGATTACTGGAGCCGGAAGGCGTCAGCAAAGTGTTCTTCACCTGCGATTCCCATGAACAACTGCTGCCGCTGGAGCAGGCGATTAACGCTCGTTGGGGCGATCGCGTCAACGTCAGTTTCTCTACCTTAACCTGTCTGGAAGTGATGGCGGGCGGCGTTTCAAAAGGCCATGCGCTGGAAGCGGTGGCGAAGAAACTGGGCTACAGCCTGAAGGATTGTATTGCGTTTGGTGACGGGATGAACGATGCCGAAATGCTGTCGATGGCGGGGAAAGGCTGCATTATGGGCAGCGCGCATCAACGGCTGAAAGATCTGCATCCGGAGCTGGAAGTGATTGGTACTAACGCCGAAGACGCGGTGCCGCATTATCTGCGTAAACTCTATTTATCGTAATCGTTCTTTATTTGGTCAGTTGTCAACCAGATACTTCGCTACAATGGATCCTCGTTAATCAAAGAGTTTTCCATTGTGGCGCTACTTATCATCACCACGATTCTGTGGGCCTTCTCCTTTAGCTTTTATGGCGAGTACCTTGCGGGGCACGTCGATAGCTATTTTGCGGTGCTGGTGCGTGTTGGCCTGGCGGCACTCGTTTTTCTGCCGTTTCTGCGTACCCGTGGCAATAGCCTGAAAACGGTCGGCCTGTATATGCTGGTGGGCGCGATGCAGCTTGGCGTGATGTATATGCTGAGTTTCCGCGCTTATCTCTACCTGACGGTTTCCGAGCTGCTGCTGTTCACCGTGCTGACGCCGCTCTACATCACGCTGATTTATGACATCATGAGTAAGCGCCGTCTGCGCTGGGGCTATGCCTTTAGCGCCTTGCTGGCGGTGATTGGTGCCGGGATTATTCGCTATGATCAGGTCACCGACCATTTCTGGACTGGCTTGCTGCTGGTGCAACTCTCCAATATCACTTTTGCCATTGGCATGGTGGGTTACAAACGCCTGATGGAAACTCGCCCGATGCCACAGCATAACGCCTTTGCGTGGTTCTATCTTGGCGCGTTTCTGGTGGCAGTGATTGCATGGTTCTTGCTGGGAAATGCGCAGAAAATGCCGCAAACCACGCTGCAATGGGGCATTCTGGTGTTTCTTGGCGTGGTGGCTTCCGGGATTGGCTACTTTATGTGGAACTACGGCGCGACGCAGGTGGACGCCGGAACGCTGGGCATTATGAATAATATGCACGTTCCGGCAGGGCTGCTGGTAAACCTGGCTATCTGGCACCAACAGCCGCACTGGCCAACGTTTATTACAGGCGCGCTGGTGATCCTGGCCTCACTGTGGGTGCATCGTAAGTGGGTCGCTCCGCGCTCTTCACAAACGGCAGATGATCGCAGGCGTGATTGCGCGCTGAGCGAATAAACGCTTCCGTAACTGGCTGACGCTGCTCGCCATCGCGCACGGCGGCGTACAGTCGGCTCCACAAGCCTTCGCCCAGGGTTTTGGTCACCACCAGACCCTGGCGCTCAAAACTCTCTACTACCCAATGCGGTAGCGCGGCAATACCCATCCGCGCGGCAACCATCTGAATCAACAATAAGGTGTTATCGACGCTTTTCAGTGACGGGCTGACGCCTGCCGGCTGAAGAAAATGCCGCCAGACATCCAGTCGACTACGCTGCACCGGATAAATTAATAGCGTCTCGCTGGCGAGATCTTCCGGTGTAATTCGCGTTTTCGCCGCCAGTGGATGGTCAGGTGCTAACACCAGACGCACTTCATAGTCGAACATCGGCGAATAATGCAGGCCACTGCGCGGCAGAATATCGGACGTCATTACCAGATCCAGCTCTCCCTGTTGCAAGGCGGGCTGCGGGTCAAACGTCACGCCCGATTTAAAATCCATCTCTACCTGCGGCCAGTTCTTATGGAAATTTTCTAACGCGGGTGTCAGCCACTGAATACAGCTATGGCACTCAATGGCAATGCGCAGACGCGTCTGCTGCGGTTCATTGCAGGCTTGCAGGGCCTGGCTAATTTGCGGCAGTACCTGGTTTGCCAGTTGCAACAGGATTTCTCCCTGCGGTGTAAAGCGTAGCGGCTGGCTCTTACGCACAAATAGCCGGAAGCCAAGGCGTTGTTCCAGATCGCTAAACTGGTGAGACAGGGCGGATTGCGTCTGATGCAACGTCGCCGCAGCGGCTGCGAGCGAGCCGCAGTTCCGCAACGCTTGTAGCGTTTTCAGGTGTTTTACTTCGATCATGAAAGTCCTTCACTTCGGCATGAATAATTTGCGCTTGAGGAATATACAGTAACCGCCAATTATGGATGTGTAAACATCTGGACGGCTAAAATCCTTCGTCTTTTAAATTTATGGTGCGTTGGCTGCGTTTCTCCACCCCGGTCACTTACTTCAGTAAGCTCCCGGGGATGAATAAACTTGCCGCCTTCCCTAAATTCAAAATCCATAGGATTTACATATAATTAGAGGAAGAAAAAATGACAATATTGAATCACACCCTCGGTTTCCCTCGCGTTGGCCTGCGTCGCGAGCTGAAAAAAGCGCAAGAAAGTTATTGGGCGGGGAACTCCACGCGTGAAGAACTGCTGGCGGTAGGGCGTGAATTGCGTGCTCGTCACTGGGATCAACAAAAGCAAGCGGGTATCGACCTGCTGCCGGTGGGCGATTTTGCCTGGTACGATCATGTACTGACCACCAGTCTGCTGCTGGGTAACGTTCCGGCGCGTCATCAGAACAAAGATGGTTCGGTAGATATCGACACCCTGTTCCGTATTGGTCGTGGACGTGCGCCGACTGGCGAACCTGCGGCGGCAGCGGAAATGACCAAATGGTTTAACACCAACTATCACTACATGGTGCCGGAGTTCGTTAAAGGCCAACAGTTCAAACTGACCTGGACGCAGCTGCTGGACGAAGTGGACGAGGCGCTGGCGCTGGGCCACAAGGTGAAACCTGTGCTGCTGGGGCCGGTTACCTGGCTGTGGCTGGGGAAAGTGAAAGGTGAACAATTTGACCGCCTGAGCCTGCTGAACGACATTCTGCCGGTTTATCAGCAAGTGCTGGCAGAACTGGCGAAACGCGGCATCGAGTGGGTACAGATTGATGAACCCGCGCTGGTACTGGAACTGCCGCAGGCGTGGCTGGACGCATACAAACCCGCTTACGACGCGCTCCAGGGACAGGTGAAACTGCTGCTGACCACCTATTTTGAAGGCGTAACGCCAAACCTCGACACGATTACTGCGCTGCCTGTTCAGGGTCTGCATGTCGATCTCGTACATGGTAAAGATGACGTTGCTGAACTGCACAAGCGTCTGCCTTCTGACTGGCTGCTGTCTGTGGGTCTGATCAATGGTCGTAACGTCTGGCGCGCCGATCTTACCGAGAAATATGCGCAAATTAAGGACATTGTCGGCAAACGTGATTTGTGGGTGGCATCTTCCTGCTCACTGCTGCACAGCCCCATCGACCTGAGCGTGGAAACGCGTCTTGATGCAGAAGTGAAAAGCTGGTTTGCCTTCGCCCTGCAAAAATGTCATGAACTGGCATTGCTGCGCGATGCGTTGAACAGTGGTGATACGGCAGCTCTGGCAGAGTGGAGCGCTCCGATTCAGGCGCGTCGTCACTCTACTCGTGTACATAATCCGGCAGTAGAAAAGCGTCTGGCGGCGATCACCGCTCAGGACAGTCAGCGTGCGAATGTCTATGAAGTGCGTGCTGAAGCCCAGCGTGCGCGTTTTAAACTGCCCGCGTGGCCGACCACCACGATTGGTTCCTTCCCGCAAACCACGGAGATTCGTACCCTGCGTCTGGATTTCAAAAAGGGTAATCTCGACGCCAACAACTACCGCACAGGCATTGCGGAACATATCAAGCAGGCCATTGTTGAGCAGGAACGTTTGGGACTGGATGTGCTGGTACATGGCGAGGCCGAGCGTAATGACATGGTGGAATACTTTGGCGAGCATCTGGATGGCTTTGTCTTTACGCAAAACGGTTGGGTACAGAGCTACGGTTCCCGCTGCGTGAAGCCACCGATTGTTATTGGTGACGTTAGCCGCCCGGCACCGATTACCGTGGAGTGGGCAAAATATGCGCAATCCCTGACTGATAAACCGGTGAAAGGGATGTTGACCGGCCCGGTGACTATTCTCTGCTGGTCGTTCCCGCGTGAAGATGTCAGCCGTGAAACCATCGCCAAACAAATTGCGCTGGCGCTGCGTGATGAAGTCGCGGACCTGGAAGCCGCTGGAATTGGCATCATTCAGATTGACGAACCGGCATTGCGCGAAGGTTTACCACTGCGTCGCAGCGACTGGGATGCCTATCTCCAGTGGGGCGTGGAGGCTTTCCGTATCAACGCCGCTGTGGCGAAAGATGACACACAAATCCACACTCACATGTGTTACTGCGAGTTCAACGACATCATGGATTCGATTGCGGCGCTGGACGCAGACGTCATCACCATCGAAACCTCGCGTTCCGACATGGAGTTGCTGGAGTCGTTCGAAGAGTTTGATTATCCAAATGAAATCGGTCCTGGCGTCTATGACATTCACTCGCCAAACGTACCGAGCGTGGAATGGATTGAAGCCTTGCTGAAGAAAGCGGCAAAACGCATTCCGGCAGAGCGTCTGTGGGTCAACCCGGACTGTGGCCTGAAAACGCGCGGCTGGCCAGAAACCCGCGCGGCACTGGCGAACATGGTGCAGGCGGCGCAGAATTTGCGTCGGGGATGATGAGTATTAACGAGTCATTGTAAATTGCAGCACAATAATGGCTTCCAACACCGGAAGCCATTTTGCTATGTATGCCAGGTATGATGTGGATCTTCAGGAACAGAAAATTAATTGCGGATTTCTTAAATATTCTATGCACCACTGACAGGCTTTGCCCATACCATCGGAACGAGCGGCAAGAAATAACTTGGTGGCGTGTTTATGTTCGCGCATTGGCTTTTTAAGCAATTTACCGCTGTTCAATAACGGCAATGCCAGATGATGTGGAATATAACCAATACCGACGTTTTGTTCTATTAAGGCGATTGCCGTAGCGAAGTCAGGAACAAAAATGGGTTTTTGTCCTTCCAACAACCAGGCTTGCATCGGGGGGAAGTTAACGGAGGTATCGCGGATACAAACCGCTGGATAATGACGCAATTCACTGTTTTCTAATGGATGCCGCTTCGCTGCCAGTGGGTGGAGTGGGCTGACGACAAAATCCCATTCCATTTGTCCGACCGGTTCGCTAATGATGCCTTCACTGCTTGGCACTGCATGAGGAGCACCGTAGACCAGATCGGCACGCTTACTGTACAGTGCATCCCAGCAGCCGTTGTATACCTCAAGATCTACCGTCAGTGTTGTTGATGTGAATTGCCGTTCAAAATCTCGAATAAATGCCACCAGCAAATCACCAGGAATAATATTGTTTACCGCAATTGTCAGTTCACGCTCAATACCATCGTGAATCAGCACTGTGTTGCGCTTTAATGCTTCCAGGTCGCCAAGAATAGTTTTGCTATGTTCGATGAAGTAACTTCCCGCTGGCGATAATTCAATATAGCGTCCCTTACGAATGAACAGTTCAACGCCCAGGCTCTCTTCCGCTTTCTTGATGGTGTAACTGATGGCGGAAGGGACTTTATTTAACTGCTCGGCTGCGGTGGTAATGCTCTGGTGTCTGGCGACCAGATGAATAACACGAAGCGTTTCGTCTGAGATGAACATAAGGCTCCCTGGTCAGTGGTAAAGTGGCTGAATCTCTCCAGATTCAGCCGTAATCATTGCCTGAGTATACCCAGGAATTAGCGGTGTTGACTTGCCCGACTGAGAATCGCATACGCGATACATGCCACCAGAATCGAGTCTACCGAAGGGATCGTCGTCAGGGTGAATAAGCCTTTTACGGTCATAAAGCCAACCGCTGCGCCTATGATCCATGCTGCGAATGTCAGCACTTTAATCTGTGACTCCTGGGCTAACACTGACTCTTGATAGCCATTACGGCGATAAAGGAAAAAGTCAGCGATATAAATTCCGGCAACGGGTGGCGTGGCGATACCCAGGAACAGCAGAAACGGAATAAACCACGCCATAATATCCATACTGCCTACGATGGCGGAAAGGATACCCAGCGCCACGGTAATCTGCCATTTGGGAAAGCGGGTAAGCAGTGTGGAAACCACCAGCGTGCCCTGGAACATATTGCCCGCGTTACCGGTGACGCAGGCGAAAATCAACAACAGCGCCGCAGGCAGAACCGCACCGAATACCGCCATCGCACCCAGTAAAGATCCCTGACCACTAATGGCGCTCGGCGTTGCACCCGCCCAGTAGAGCAGAGGGTAGGCAACCAGAAACGTCACGCCTGCGGCAATCAGCGCATGTTTGCGGTTATGCACAAAACTACCGAAATCAGGCAGTGTGGCAACCAGCACAATAATGGTGCCAACAACGGTGGAAACGGCGACACCTGTATTCATCTCCACAATCGCCGCTGGTACTGCCACTTCGGTATGGGTTGCCACATAGAGGATGTAACACAGCACCAGCGCGATAACCGGCACGGCAACCTGGGCAATTTTTCCCAGAACGGTAAAGCCAAATGCCGTAGAGGCGACAAAAATGACACAGCCAGCCGCCACTAACAGTGCCAGTGGAACTTCCAGTCCATGTTGAGCCAGTAAGTCATGTACCGAATGACCAAACATATTGGCGGTAACGGCAATCCAGCCGAACAGACTTATCGCCATCAAAATGTTAATGGCGATGGCCCCTTTTTCGCCAAACGAATATTTCACAATGCCATACGTTGGCAGGCGGGCTTTTTCTCCCACGCTAATGGTGATGGCTGAAAGTAAGGTCAGAATGACGCCGCCTAACAATACGACGCTAATTAAACTGCTGCTGGAAAGTTGATTGCCGAGGCTTGAAGATGACAACAGCACAGGTGTGACGGCAATACCCAGCAAAATCATGGCAATACGCAATCCTGATGCCGTATTCAGATTCTCTTCTTTTTTACGCATAGTATGTTCCCTTTATAAATGCGCGTTACACAGTATGAAAATGCCCGGTGTATTTGCGCCAGCTACCCAGTTCTGTAATTTCCCGTTGGCCTTCGGTCAGCCAGTTTTCTGCCAGTACGCCCAGCACTTCGCTACCATCGGCAAGTTTGATTTTGCCAATTGCCAGCCCAGCGGGTTCGCTCATTAACAGAGCGGCAAAACTGGCCAGCGGTAATTGCCAAATTTCTACGTCGACGTGTGTTCCTCCTTCATTCACGCGAATCATTCCCGGATGGCGATCATTAATACTCCACAACCGGTAATGGGCGTCAGTTCGGTCTTCACGGACAAAAATACCGCCCGCTTTTTGCATATTTGGGTTGAGTTCCAGGCCGCGCATCAGCGTTCCGTTAACGGCTAAAAGCGTTGTAGTCATTGTGTTCTCCAGAGAATTAAAGGGTTATCCATGTACCGCTCTGATGCGCCAGGGCTGCTTTTATGGTTTGCGGTGAAGTAATCAGGCCGCTGGCCTGTTTGCCTTGTTGCTGGCTGGCATTGATGAAATCAACAATGGCTTCCACTTTGGGTTGCATACTGCCGACACCAAACTGACCTTCCCGCAACAGCGTTTGCGCTTCGGCAACGCTGATAGCGTCGAGCCACTGTTGTTGTGGTGTACCAAAGTTAATCGCTACTTTTTCTACACCGGTGGGGATCACCAGCAGATCTGCGCCTAACTGACTGGCGAGCAGCGCGGAGGCCAGATCTTTATCGATCACGGCTTCCACACCTTTCAGTTGTTGCCCGTCTCGCACCACCGGAATACCGCCGCCGCCGCAGGCAATAACCAGATATCCCTGGCGCACCAGGTGAGCGATGGTGTCGTGCTCAATAATTTCCAGTGGTGCAGGAGAGGGAACTGTACGCCGCCAACCACGCCCGGCGTCCTCCATCAGCGTCCAGCCGAGTTGTTGTTGGCGTTGTTGGGCTGTTGCTTCATCGAGAAACGCGCCAATTGGTTTACTGGGGCTGGCGAAAGCATCGTCATGTGGGCTGACTCGCGTTTGTGTCACCAGGGCAATTACCGGTTTGTTTATGCCACGGCGAGCCAATTCGTTATGCAGCGCTTTCTGGAACATGTAGCCAATTGCACCTTGTGTATCACCCACGGCGTAATCAAGTGGAACCGGAGAAACTTCGTTACTGGCGAGTTCAGAGCGGCGCAGAATAAAGCCCACCTGCGGGCCATTACCGTGGGTTAGTACCAGGTCCCATCCGGCTTCAACCATATCAACGATATGTTGCACGCTTTCCATCACTGCAACATATTGATCGGGAATACTATTGCGTTGCTCGTCCTGAATGAGCGCATTGCCGCCAACCGCGACGACAGCCAGTGGCTTAACCATGATGGTTCTCCTTTGCGACGATCTCCGCCAGTGCACGTACAGCGGCGACAAAACAGGCCATCGGCGCAGTGGTGATCCCGGCACCAATTTGCCCGACCCCCGCTTGTTTGTGGGCGATACCCGTATTGATGACCGGTAAAATGCCGCGATCGGTCACTTTACGCGCATCAATCCCTGCTGCGGTGGGGGCAAAATTGAGGGCAGGAAGTGTAAATGCGGGGTTACCACCGAGGGTGATTGCTTGCATCCTACGGCTGTTATTGGTGGCATCGGCAGGGGTGCCTCCCACAAATTTGACGATCGCTGGAGATGACGCCATCGCGAAGCCACCCACACCTGCGGTTTCAGTAATTGCGCTATCACCCAGGTCAGCAGCGGCATCGTCGACGCCAAATCCGGGGAAGAACAGACCTTCAACGGCATTGGCAGGAGCCTGGAACCAGCGATCGCCAGTACCGGAAAGCCGAATACCAAAATTCACCCCGTTACGCGCCATCACCGTAACCATTGAACTGAACGGTACATTGGCGGCGGCATCCATCATTGCTTTACAGGCGGCCATCGAAAGATTGAGGAAGAAGTGATCGTTACCGGTGATAAATGCCACGACGCGCTGGATATGTTCCTGTGGAAGAGAGCAGGCCAGCAATGCCGGGAGCAGGCGCTTAATCAGCAAACCGGTAGCGGCAGCATTGCGGTTATGAACTTCATCCCCCATATGCAGCGCCTGCGCCATTAATGGCTTGAGTTCCAGCTCGCCGTGTTGTGCGATTGCTGCTTTCATTGCCGGCGCCAGTTCATCGCGCATCCAGGCCAGACGATTGAGAACTTCATCGTTATTGGCGCCAAAACGGAGAACCTTACCCAGACCTTCATTGAAATTGCTAAAAGTACGATGGCCGTTGGTTTTGTTTTCTACCACCCATAACGGCATCGACGGGCTGATGATGCCTGCCATTGGGCCAACCGCGTGATAATGATGACAAGGGGCAAGGTCGATTTCGCCTGCGTTTATTTGGTTTTCAGCGTCTTGCTGGCTGGTGGCCCAACCTTCGTACAGCATGGCACCAATAATCGCCCCTTTTACCGGACCACACATCTCTTCCCAGGCAATCGGCGGGCCAGAGTGCAAAATACGTTTTTGTTCAGCCATTGCTGGAATGGCCTCTTTAGCGAGCATGACATCCATCAGCACGGGCTGTGCTTCGAGATAACGTGTCATGGCGATTTGGTTGGCATTTTCTACCAGGGGATGACGTAGCAACGATGCCAGATCCAATCCAGCGTCAATATCGCCTTGTGCTGGTGGCTGCCAATTGAGTGCAATTGCGCTTCCCCCGGCGTGTTGAATATTGTCAGCAAAACTGTGTAGTCCCGCGTTCACGACCTTCAAAGGCTGATTAAATAAGGTATTCATGCGTTTAGCCCCTTTTTCTGCAACTGAGTCTGCGCAACGGCGCTGGCCCATAGCGCCGCCTGTGCATTGCTGCTGGCAATGATGATGCCCGCATTTTGTAGTGCGCTTATCTGCTGACTGCGTATTTGCGGATCAGCTTCCGTTCCGCAAACGTGCGCAATCAGCAACGGTGCGTTATTCATGTCGATGTGTGAAAGTTGGTCCAGTAATTCGCTGGCAGGCGTAGTGGAAGCGCCATAACCAAGTACCAGGTCGAATAACACGACGGCAGTGTGTGAGTCGTTGAGTTCGTTGAGCAGACGTTGATTGCGCAGAGTCGGGTCGATCATTGGATGCGGTTTGCCACGGGTGAAATCATCGTCGCCCATATCGATCAACGTGTGATCTTCGCTTTGCCAGATATTTGCCAGAGCACGATTACCCGCAACTGGCGTATTGGAGGCTGCGCTGAATCCCTTTTGTTGGCAGATAAGTTGCGCTTCGTAGCAGAAGGTTCCTCCGGCGAAAACACCGCGTATCGCCTGGCGATGGGCTGGCAGGCGCTGGCAGGCGTTTTGTAACATTGTGAGATCGTCGCAGGAAATTTCGGTCTCGATAGTCGGAAGTGGTTGATCATTCAGTAACGCCACGGCGATATTTGCGGCGCTGGCAAGTGTGGTGGCCGCGGTGATATTGGGACGTGCCAGATCATGCGGATTCGCACCGAGGAAATTCACCACCACGGGTTTTCCACAAGCCTCGGCACGCTCCAGAATAGTCCGGGCAACGATCGGTGAAGGCGGTTTTGAAATCAGCACAATTACGCGAGTTTCATCGTCTTGCGCCAGCGCATCTAAAGCGAAGAGCATCGATATTCCACCAATCTCTTCACTGAGATCATGTCCGCCTGTTCCCAACGCCTGAGAAATACCCGCTCCGAGCTGGTCGATTCGGCAAGTCACTTCCTGTAGCCCGGTGCCTGACGCGCCAATAACACCAATTGCTCCGCGTTTCACCACATTAGCGAAGCCTAACGGAATGCCGTTAACAATGGCGGTTCCACAGTCAGGTCCCATTACGATGCGCTGACGTTCTCGGGCAAGCGTTTTGATGGATTTTTCCTGCACGATACTGACGTTATCGCTGAACATCATCACGTTCATTCCGAGGTTTAACGCTTTAATTGCTTCGGCGGCGGCGTAGTCTCCCGGTACAGAAATGAGTGCCAGGTTGGCTTCGGGTTCGGCTTCCAGTGCCATTTCCAGGCTGACCTTTTCCGGTGATTTAATGCCACTATCCGTTTCATCATCGGGTTTGCTGGTCAGACGTTGCTGGGCCAGTACCAGTGCTTCATTGCAAATATCTTCTTCACCCATGACTGCAATCACTAAATCATTGGGACTGGCGTTGATTTCGTTACCCAGACCCGCATCGCGCAATTGTTCGAGATTATTGGGCGTTCCCATGACGACCGAGGCCTGTTGAATACCGGGCAACTTGCTGATTTGCGCGGAAATCTGCATCAGAGAAACTGAGTCCTGATAAAGATTACTGAAAACTTTATATTTAACTTTCATGCTGTTACGCCTGTTTCATTCCGCCCGATAGCAAAATTCGGGCAAAGCATCCCCGTGTAGCCCCATAAACGGGCTACGGGAGAAAAGGTTGAAATCAATTCATGGTGTTCAGGGTTCGAAAGCCATGCAGCATTCCTGCAAGGCAATCTACTCCTGACGTTGCGCCAAATTGCATGACCTGTTCTGCACAGGATGCGATTGTCATTGCCGATGCGCTCCCAACCAGTTGTGCGAGTAACTGGCAAATCGGTTCTGAAAAATGTCCCTGAAGCGCACGCTCCAGATAATGACGACTGATATCCGTGGTGTTGTGCGCATGTTGATCAATTGCCTGCTGCAACCGGTATTGATGATCGGCAAGTGGTGCAGGGAGTTGCCATAACCAGAGCGCTGCCAGATAGCCCAACAAATAGTCATCTCCATCGGGCGTTAAGCCTTTACCAAAGCCGATCAGTTGTGGCACCTGGCGTTCCAGCGCATCTGGATGCTCCATAACCGCTAATCCCTGGTGCGTGAGACTATCCGGCAGGTGCAATGTGCTTTGAACGTTATGTTCCAGACAAAATAAAAGCCGTTGCGATGCCATCGTTGGGTAGTGCTGGAAAACCAAAGGGAATGCCTCAAGTGTCAGCATTCCCCCCACAAATGGCGACTGCCAGAGCGTTGCGTTATCGAGCGCCACACAAAATCGAGGTGTCCGCAGTAAGCCTGGGGTTAACTGAATGGGATCTGAATGGGCAATCTCTCTTCGCCAGTCCCAACATTCAGGTAGCCAGACTCTGGCAGCATCAGGGAGATTCAGATACGTTTGCGCACACAACAGAGTGATGAATGTTCCCGCGTCTGAATACAGATTTACCGCATGTTTAAAAGCGCTATGCAGACGTAAATCTTGCGTTTCATTCTGCGGGAAAAGATATCCCAACGACGATGCGCAAAGCGTAACCTGTACCATCGGCGTTAGCCTTCCAGACCTGCAATAATGGCTTTGGAATCAGTAACCCAACCGAAAATGGCACCTTGTGCTTTGATCATCTCGAGGGCGTATTTCTGGAATTCCGGGAAATAGGAGCCGACACAATCTTCCGGGATAATGCATTCATAGCCACGATCATTTGCTTCGCGCACGGTGGTGGTTACGCAAACTTCGGTTGTAACACCACAAACTATCAGCGTCTTGATACCGTGGTTTTGCAAAATCAGATGTAAGTCGGTTTGATAAAACGCGCCTTTGCCAGGCTTATCAATCACCGGTTCGCCTGCCACCGGGTACAGTTCAGGAATGATGTCATGACCTGCTTCACCTCTGACCAGAATGCGTCCCATCGGTCCTGGTTCACCAATAAAGGTTTTTCCGCCGCGCGTCAGTTTGGCTGGCGGGCAGTCGCTTAAGTCTGCACGATGGCCTTCACGAGTATGAATAACCATAATTCCTTTTTGACGTGCGGCTGCCAGCACCTCTGTACATGGTGCGATAGCCGTGCGTACCAGTGAAACATCATTGCCCAGTGCCTCACCGAAGCCCCCTGCTTCGACAAAGTCACGCTGCATGTCGATCATGACCAGTGCAGTTGTGCGCGGATCAAAAGGTAATTCAAAGGGTTGAGCCTGAAAAATGGATTGCGTCATGGTAAATCTCCTGTCTGATGTTTAAACGATCCAGTTGTTCTGAGAACGAGTATTCAGGAGAAAAGCGGCACAAAACAGGAAAAAAGTTTGCCGCACAGCAACGAAATTTTTGCATTCAGCAGGTGGTGTGATGACGAATGTGAAGGGAGTCAAAGAGTGGCATACAGCAACAAATTTTTTGATGCTGTATGGTTTTGAGATTAAAAAAATCGTTGAAATTGTGTGAGCTTAATCATCAGATTTAGCGACTATGGCGTTACTTTTTAACACCATACTGTGTAAACCATTCCAACATTCGCTGCCAGCCGTCTTTCGCAGACTCGGCATGATAGCTCGGGCGATAATCGGCGTTGAATGCATGCCCGGCATCCGGGTAGACGATAATCTCTGCTTTCGCGTTTGCTGCCCGCAGCGCCTGGCGCATCGTTTCCACGCTCTCTTGCGGAATGCTGTTATCCTGGCCGCCATATAAGCCGAGAACCGGCGCGTTAAGATCGGTTGCGATATCAACAGGTTGTTTCGGTGAATTCAGCGACTTATCGCCTGTCAGCTTGCCGTACCACGCCACTGCGGCTTTTAGCTGTGGATTATGCGCGGCATACAGCCAGGTGATACGTCCACCCCAGCAGAATCCGGTGATCATTAAACGATGAACATCGCCGCCGTTGCGTGACGCCCAACTGGCGACATGATCGAGATCGGCCAGCACCTGCGAGTCAGGCACTTTTGCTACCAGACCGCTAAGCAGCGTAGGGATATCGGCAAAATCATTCGGATCGCCTTCGCGGAAGTAAAGTTCAGGTGCGATAGCCAGATACCCCTCCAGCGCCAGACGGCGACAAATATCGCGGATATGTTCATGCACGCCAAAAATTTCCTGCACTACAATGACCACTGGCAGTGGGCCATCGCTTTGCTTTGGTCTGGCATGGTAAGCAGGCATGTTATCCCCTTGTGAAGGGATAGAGGTGAAGCCCGCCACAATCGCGTCGTCCGGAGTCTGAACGATGGTCGAAGCGAGAGGCGATGCAGCAGGTGCAAATCCAGATTGTTGTGTTGTTGCCATGGTATTCTCCGTACCCTTATAAAAATGTTGCGCAATGTTAACTATAGTCAGCATGCAACAAATCACATTGCCTGAATCGGCTCATCTTTTATGCAGTCCTGCAGAATGAAGAGTGATTTATGTGATTTGCATCACTTTTGGCGGGTAAATTTATGCAACGCATTTTCGTCATGGTGATGAGTATCACGAAAAAATGTTAAACCCTTCGGTAAAGTGTCTTTTTGCTTCTTCTGACTAAACCGATTCACAGAGGAGTTGTATATGTCCAAGTCTGATGTTTTTCATCTCGGCCTCACTAAAAACGATTTACAAGGGGCTACGCTTGCCATCGTCCCTGGCGACCCGGATCGTGTGGAAAAGATCGCCGCGCTGATGGATAAGCCGGTTAAGCTGGCATCTCACCGCGAATTCACCACCTGGCGTGCAGAGCTGGATGGTAAACCTGTTATCGTCTGCTCTACCGGTATCGGCGGCCCGTCTACCTCTATTGCTGTTGAAGAGCTGGCACAGCTGGGCATTCGCACCTTCCTGCGTATCGGCACAACGGGCGCTATTCAGCCGCATATTAATGTGGGTGATGTCCTGGTTACCACGGCGTCTGTTCGTCTGGATGGTGCGAGCCTGCACTTCGCACCGCTGGAATTCCCGGCTGTCGCTGATTTCGAATGTACGACTGCGCTGGTTGAAGCTGCGAAATCCATTGGCGCGACGACTCACGTTGGCGTGACAGCTTCTTCTGATACCTTCTACCCTGGTCAGGAACGTTACGATACTTACTCTGGTCGCGTAGTCCGTCACTTTAAAGGTTCTATGGAAGAGTGGCAGGCGATGGGCGTAATGAACTATGAAATGGAATCTGCAACCCTGCTGACCATGTGTGCAAGTCAGGGCCTGCGTGCCGGTATGGTAGCGGGGGTTATCGTTAACCGCACCCAGCAAGAGATCCCGAATGCTGAGACGATGAAACAAACCGAAAGCCATGCGGTGAAAATCGTGGTGGAAGCGGCGCGTCGTCTGCTGAAATAAAAAACGCTCCCCAACTTCGGGGAGCGATATCAGTTATTGACGCCGTAAACGCATTATTTTGCGGATTATTGGCGTCAGTAGCGTAAAGGCTGCCAGAGTCAGCAATGCCAGAGTGATCGGTCGGGTATACAGAAAGTCGAGTGACCCACCAGAAAGCGACAGCGCACGGCGAAAATTACTTTCCGCCATTGGCCCCATAATCAATGCCAGCACTACGGGTGATGCCGGATATCCTCCTTTCTGCATGAAATAGCCCACCACGCCTGCAATCAGCATAATGCCAACATCAAAAAGGCTATTGTTCAACGCATAAGTCCCGACCACACAAAGTGCGAGGATCATCGGTGTGAGAATATTGCCGGGAATTTTCACCACATTACCGATGACTTTCAAAGAGAGCAGTCCAAGAACTAGTAGCATGAAGTAACAGAAGATCATGCCGACAAACAGTGTATAAACCATATCGCCGTGGTCGGTAAACATCAGCGGGCCTGGTTGCATTCCCTGTAACGTTAACGCGCCCAGCATGATGGCGGTTACCGCATCGCCAGGGATCCCCAGCGTCAGCATAGGTAACAATGCGCCACCGGTGCAGCCATTCGCGCCTGCCTCACAGGAGGCCACAGCTTTAATTTCACCCTTACCAAAGTTTTCTGGTGTCTTACTGAAACGACGAGTTTCGTTATAGGCAACAAAAGCTGCAATATCCGCCCCCGCACCGGGGATCATGCCGATAAAAACCCCTAATCCTGATGAGCGCAAAATGGTTAATGCAATGCGGCGTAGTGTTTGCCAGGGCAGTAACAGACTGCCGATAGCCACCTTCGCCCCCTGACGAATTTGCTGGTTTTGCTCCATAGAGCGGAATGCTTCTGAAGCAGCAAATAAACCAATCATCACCGGGATAAATGGCACATTCATCAGCTCCACAAATCCACCTGTAAACCGTGGAAAACCGCCCATTGGATCAAGGCCTATCGTTGCGATCAGCAATCCGCCAACCCCGGCAATCAGCCCTTTAATCAGCGACTCACCGGAAATACTGGCAATAATGCTCAGTCCGAAGGTTGCCAGGGCGAAGGACTCCGAGGCACTAAATTTCAGCGCCCAACTGGCAAGTACCGGAGAGAGAAACATCAGCACGATAATGCTGAGCGTTCCGCCACTAAAGGAAGAGAACGTGGCGGCACTCAATGCCAGCCCTGCTTTTCCCTGTTTCGTCAGCTCATAACCATCAATAGCGGTGGCTGCGGCGGCAGGCGTTCCGGGAATTTTGAGCAAAATTGCGGTGATAGAACCACCGTAGACGCCACCAAAAAAGACGCCGCAAATCATCAACAAGCCAGAAACAGGCTCCATGCCGTAGGTGAAAGGCAGCAAAATCGCCACACCCATGGTCGCTGTCAGACCAGGCAAAGCGCCAATCACAATACCCAGCATCACCCCAAAAGTGGCAAACAGCAGCGCCTGAGGATTATTGAGTAATGTCGAAAAACCCTGAGTTAAAAGTTCACTTTCAAACATTGCTGGCCCCTGTTATTCGAAAAATGTGCCGACAGGCAATGGCACCTGTAACGCTTCGACAAACAGCAACCAGAGGATTGCCGTTAACAGCAGCGCAATACCCGGTGTGAGTACCCATCGCCTGTAGCCCATCAACGTCATAATGACGATGAGGAAAACAGGAGTAGTAATGAGATAACCGCAGTAGCTCATCGCCACAATATAAAATGCGGTTGCCGCAATTCCTGTTGCCGTTTTCCTGAATGCCGGTTTTTCCTGTGCGTTGGCGCAAGAGGCTGGTTTTGCCTGCAAAAGATCGCGTATCACCAGCAAGACAGCGAGCACAATCAGGGCACAGGCATAGAAGGTAGGGAAGGCACTTGCACCGGGATCCGTTTCAATGGCAGTTGCTGGAAAATCAGCGGCATTAATCATCACCGCGCCAGCAACCACACAAAGTAACAGCGCCACCACCATCGTTGATGAAAGGCGCTTGCGGTGCGGTACGGCGAGTTGAGCAACAGACTGTTTTGTGTTCATCAACCGTACCTCAGGTTTATTTTTTCAGGCCCAGGCGAGTCAGCAACTCGTCAAAGTACTTTTCCTGTTCGCTGATTTGGGTCTGGAAGCTGGCAGCGTCAAGCCATGCATAGTTGAGATTCAACTTTTGCAGTGCATCCTGGAATGCAGGCTCTTCAGCCGTCTCTTTTGCTGCCTTTGCCAGAACATCCACCACATCCTGCGGCGTTTTTTGCGACACAATCAGGCCGCGCCAGGTGCCGATGGAGAGATCAACGCCTTTCTCTTTTAACGTCGGGACGTCAGGCATGGTTTCCATTCGCTCATCCGCCATCACTACCAGTGTCTTCAGCTTGCCGCCTTTCACATGATTGATAACTTCACCTGGGCTTACGGAAACCGCTTCAATATGCCCGCCTAACAGGCCTGTAATGGCAGGGGCTGCGCCGTCATACGGGACATGAGAAAACTTCGCACCCGTTTTGTCTTCCAGTGCAGCTGCCGCCAGATGCCAGATAGCTCCGGTGCCTGAGTTACCAATGCGTACTTTTCCGGGATTCGCTTTGGCGTAAGTCATAAATTCTTCATAGCTATTCCACGGCGCATCAGAACGGACGGTGATAGCAGCCGGATCCGCGTTTAGACGGGCAATGGGTTTAAAATCGCTGGTTTTAAAACGCACCATTCCGAGGCTGGGAAGGGTGGTCAGTTCAACCGTGCCTAAACCAATTTTGTAACCGCCAGGGCGGGCAGCGGCGATTTCACTCAGGCCGATAGCACCGCCTCCGCCAGGTTTATTGATAACCCCGATGCTGACGGGTAAATGGTTTTTGGCGGCATCAGCAAAGGCACGGGCAACCAGATCCGTACCGCCTCCGGCAGCGTAGGGAACGACTAACTCGATCTGTTTGGTTGGGTAGGAGGCTGCCTGTACAGGCGCAATGCTGAGGGCAGCGCCTGCAAGAAGTACCATTGCAGCCATTTTTTTCGGTAAGGTAAGATGTTTTGTCATTGCTTTTATATCCTTATTTATCAGTTAGTTGCTATTTAAATTGTTCCATGCGTTCATAAACAGTACTGCATTTTCATAGACTTGCTCTGGCGTCATGCCGGGGTGATATAGCGCAGAACCGAGGCCAAAGCCGTTTGCGCCGTGGCTCAGATAACGCGCCATGGTTTCCGGTGTGATACCGCCAACCGGTAACATCGGAACGGATTGTGGAATAACCGCACACCAGGCTTTGGTAACTTCTGGCGTAATTTGTTCAGCCGGGAACAGCTTGATGGCATTAGCACCATGTTCAATGGCAGCAAAGGCTTCGGTGGGCGTGGCGACGCCAGGCGCACAATACATACCCAGCGCACGGGCGCGACGGATCACCGCAGTATCGCAATGCGGCATCACGATAATCTGGCCCCCAGCCTCTTTAACCGCAACCACCTGCTCTACCGAAAGCACAGTTCCGGCTCCGACCAGGCAGTCCTTAGGCAGGGCGTCGCGCAGTAAACTGATACTTTGCAACGCCTCCGGCGAGTTCATAGGAATCTCAATCAGGCGGAATCCGGCGGCGTACAGTTTTTCACCGATGGCGACAATCTCATCCGGTTTCACACCGCGTAAAATGGCGACTAAACCGGTTTTTTGCAAAAGCGTATTAAATGGCATGGGTACATTCCCTGGCGTTGGTGGACAGTAACCCGGCAGCGTGGGCGATTCGCCATAATCCCTGTTCAGTGGCATTGGGAATGGCGTGTATCTGTCTGTCGGGAAAAACGTGGTTGAATGCTTGTGAATAGCGGCTGTTCAGATTTGCGCTACCGATTAAGGCGATCGGTGTTGTGGCGGGTAAATCACGTAGCAAACTGGATGCCAGACCACATAATTCATGGCCTATCAGTAATCCGGAAAGGTAATCCCCCTGCGAGGACGACGTAAGATTACTGGTCAGCAGGCGCGAACGGGTCGAAAACAGCGTCGATAATAATCCGGTCTGATGATGCTCTTGTGCTGCTGTCAGCCCGTGGGTGAAGGCATCCCAGTGCGGTTCATCTCCAGGATGCATGGTGGCACCGAGAATCGAATGGCGGGATAAAACATCAAATAACTCGCCCGTCATAAAGGTTCGGAAATCGGTAATGGTGTTGTTTTCAACTACTGCCCATTTCGCATGTGTGCCGGGTAAGCCTATCAGCACTGGCATACCCTGATGGATCGCGTTTTGCAGGGCCGGTTCCATCGAGATAGCACCGAAGATTTGTGTCTCTTCGCCACGCATCACTTCGGGCATTTCACCTTCTTTAATCACGCCAGGAATGATGTGCAGCATTGTCTGCTGCTGGTGGATAACAGGCGTCAACTGCTTCGCCAGACCCTCGAGAGTGACCGGGCAAGGTAAATAAGCTGCTGGTTGCCACCCTTGCGCACTGCCGAGCATGCCGCAAGCCAGTACCGGGCATGGGGTTTGTGCCAGCCAGTCGCCGCAGACACGTAAAAACGTATCGTGGAAAGCGTCCTCACGTGTTGCTGCCTGGGAGGGTAATTTCATGATCCCCCAGGGGAATTCACGTTTTTCTTGTGGATTTGGTGATTCGCCAAAACGCCATGCCCGAAGCGATGACGTTCCCCAGTCCAGGGCAATAAATGAGGGTGCTCCCGGCATTAGTCGTTTCCTTTAATCATGGTTTATTTATCTTTGCGGACGTGCTTACCCCAGCCCAGTTCAGCGGATATCTCTTCTGCACAGGATTTGACGTAAGGTGCCAGTTCTTCCAGACGCGCCAGCGACATATACGTGGTGGTACTGGCGACAGAAATAGCCGCCACAATTTCATCCCGGGCGTTGTAAACCGGCGCTGCAACGCAACGGATAGTCGGCTCGTTCTCTTCCAGATCAAAAGCAAAACCACTGGCGGCATAACGACGCATGTTCTGAATAAATGCGCCCAGTTTTGTTTCATCACCACAGGTCTTAAACAGCGTGCGCCACTCTTCTTCTGTTCGGTTGAGGATCAATGCCTTGCCGATGCCGGTGATTGCCAGTGGCATGCGATGGCCTGGGCGTGAGCGCATTTCCAGCCCGCGCTGACTGTTGATCTTCTCCAGATACAGCACTTCGTCGCCTTCAACGATCCCCAGATGCACGGTGTCCAGGGTGTAACGGGCAAGGCGTTGCAAAACGGGCTGGGCAATTTCGTACAGCGAGGTGCTTTCCAGTGCTCTGGCACCGAATTCGATCAGTTTGGCACCCAGTTGGTAGCCCTGCGTTGGGACATGGCGCAGGTAGCGTTGTTCCACCAGAACGGTGACTAAACGATGGGTTGTGCTCCGGGTCGTGCCGGTGAACTCGCCGATACTTTTTAGGTCATGGCAGCCGTTATAAACAGCATTAAGAACCGCCAGTCCACGTAATAACGTTTGTGCGCCTGCGGTGGTTGAAGAGGTTTCTGCCATACGTTTCTCCTGATGATATTGCTGAAGTGTTCCACATAATGACGTGGGGAAAAGGTGATATATCCCACAATATAAACTCCATCTCATATTGTGGGATAAAATAATGAAAATTAACGATCGTTTTGCGTAGCGCCTCGCAGGAAACTTCTTTCAAACTGGACGTTTGTACAGCACAATTCTATTTTGTGCGGGTAAGTTGTTGCGTCAGGAGGCGTTGTGGATTTCTCAATCATGGTTTACGCAGTTATTGCATTGGTGGGTGTGGCAATTGGCTGGCTGTTTGCCAGTTATCAACATGCACAGCAAAAAGCCGAGCAATTCGCTGAACGTGAAGAGATGGTCGCGGAGTTAAGCGCGGCAAAACAACAAATTACCCAAAGCGAGCACTGGCGCGCTGAGTGCGAGTTACTCAATAACGAAGTGCGCAGCCTGCAAAGTATTAACACCTCGCTGGAGGCCGATCTGCGTGAAGTAACCACGCGGATGGAAGCCGCACAGCAACATGCTGACGATAAAGTTCGCCAGATGATTAACAGCGAGCAGCGCCTCAGTGAGCAGTTTGAAAACCTCGCCAACCGTATTTTTGAGCACAGCAATCGCCGGGTTGATGAGCAAAACCGTCAGAGTCTGAACAGCCTGTTGTCGCCGCTACGTGAACAACTGGACGGTTTCCGCCGTCAGGTTCAGGACAGCTTTGGTAAAGAAGCACAAGAACGCCATACCCTGACCCACGAAATTCGCAACCTCCAGCAGCTCAACGCGCAAATGGCCCAGGAAGCGATCAACCTGACGCGCGCGCTGAAAGGCGACAATAAAACCCAGGGCAACTGGGGCGAGGTAGTATTGACGCGGGTGCTGGAGGCTTCCGGTCTGCGTGAAGGGTATGAATATGAAACCCAGGTCAGCATCGAAAATGACGCCCGCTCGCGGATGCAGCCGGATGTCATCGTGCGGTTGCCGCAGGGAAAAGATGTGGTGATCGACGCCAAAATGACGCTGGTCGCCTATGAACGCTATTTCAACGCCGAAGATGACTACACCCGCGAAAGCGCGCTACAGGAACATATCGCGTCGGTGCGTAACCATATCCGTTTGCTGGGACGCAAAGATTATCAACAGCTGCCGGGGCTGCGAACCCTGGATTACGTGCTGATGTTTATTCCCGTTGAACCCGCTTTTTTACTGGCGCTTGACCGCCAGCCGGAGCTGATCACCGAAGCGTTGAAAAACAATATCATGCTGGTTAGCCCGACTACGCTGCTGGTGGCGTTGCGCACTATCGCCAACCTGTGGCGTTATGAGCATCAAAGCCGCAACGCCCAGCAAATCGCCGATCGTGCCAGCAAGCTGTACGACAAGATGCGTTTGTTCATCGATGACATGTCCGCGATTGGTCAAAGTCTCGACAAAGCGCAGGATAACTACCGCCAGGCAATGAAAAAACTCTCTTCAGGTCGCGGAAATGTGCTGGCGCAGGCAGAAGCGTTTCGCGGTTTAGGGGTAGAAATTAAACGCGAGATTAATCCGGATTTGGCTGAACAGGCGGTGAGCCAGGATGAAGAGTATCGACTGCGGTCGGTTCCGGAGCAGCCGAATGATGAAGCTTATCAACGCGATGATGAATATAATCAGCAGTCGCGCTAGCCCATTGGGGGTAGTTAAGCCGGGTAGAAATCTAGGGCATCGACGCCCAATCTGTTACACTTCTGGAACAATTTTTTGATGAGCAGGCATTGAGATGGTGGATAAGTCACAAGAAACGACGCACTTTGGTTTTCAGACCGTCGCGAAGGAACAAAAAGCGGATATGGTCGCCCACGTTTTCCATTCCGTGGCATCAAAATACGATGTCATGAATGATTTGATGTCATTCGGTATTCATCGTTTGTGGAAGCGATTCACGATTGATTGCAGCGGCGTACGCCGTGGGCAGACCGTGCTGGATCTGGCTGGTGGCACCGGCGACCTGACAGCGAAATTCTCCCGCCTGGTCGGAGAAACTGGCAAAGTGGTCCTTGCTGATATCAATGAATCCATGCTCAAAATGGGCCGCGAGAAGCTGCGTAATATCGGTGTGATTGGCAACGTTGAGTATGTTCAGGCGAACGCTGAGGCGCTGCCGTTCCCGGATAACACCTTTGATTGCATCACCATTTCGTTTGGTCTGCGTAACGTCACCGACAAAGATAAAGCACTGCGTTCAATGTATCGCGTGCTGAAACCCGGCGGCCGCCTGCTGGTGCTTGAGTTCTCGAAGCCAATTATCGAGCCGCTGAGCAAAGCCTATGATGCATACTCCTTCCATGTGCTGCCGCGTATTGGCTCACTGGTCGCGAACGACGCCGACAGCTACCGTTATCTGGCAGAATCCATCCGTATGCATCCCGATCAGGATACCCTGAAAGCCATGATGCAGGATGCCGGATTCGAAAGTGTCGACTACTACAATCTGACGGCAGGGGTTGTGGCGCTGCATCGTGGTTATAAGTTCTGACAGGAGACCGGAAATGCCTTTTAAACCTTTAGTGACGGCAGGAATTGAAAGTCTGCTCAACACCTTCCTGTATCGCTCACCCGCGCTGAAAACGGCCCGCTCGCGTCTGCTGGGTAAAGTATTGCGCGTGGAGGTAAAAGGCTTTTCGACGTCATTGATTCTGGTGTTCAGCGAACGCCAGGTTGATGTACTGGGCGAATGGGCAGGCGATGCTGACTGCACCGTTATCGCCTACGCCAGTGTGTTGCCGAAACTTCGCGATCGCCAGCAGCTTACCGCACTGATTCGCAGTGGTGAGCTGGAAGTGCAGGGCGATATTCAGGTGGTGCAAAACTTCGTTGCGCTGGCAGATCTGGCAGAGTTCGACCCTGCGGAACTGCTGGCCCCTTATACCGGTGATATCGCCGCTGAAGGAATCAGCAAAGCCATGCGCGGAGGCGCAAAGTTCCTGCATCACGGCATTAAGCGCCAGCAACGTTATGTGGCGGAAGCCATTACTGAAGAGTGGCGTATGGCACCCGGTCCGCTTGAAGTGGCCTGGTTTGCGGAAGAGACGGCTGCCGTCGAGCGTGCTGTTGATGCCCTGACCAAACGGCTGGAAAAACTGGAGGCTAAATGACGCCAGGTGAAGTACGGCGCCTATATTTCATCATTCGCACTTTTTTAAGCTACGGACTTGATGAACTGATCCCCAAAATGCGTATCACCCTGCCGCTACGGCTATGGCGATACTCATTATTCTGGATGCCAAATCGGCATAAAGACAAACTTTTAGGTGAGCGACTACGACTGGCCCTGCAAGAACTGGGGCCGGTTTGGATCAAGTTCGGGCAAATGTTATCAACCCGCCGCGATCTTTTTCCACCGCATATTGCCGATCAGCTGGCGTTATTGCAGGACAAAGTTGCTCCGTTTGATGGCAAGCTGGCGAAGCAGCAGATTGAAGCTGCAATGGGCGGCTTGCCGGTAGAAGCGTGGTTTGACGATTTTGAAATCAAGCCGCTGGCTTCTGCTTCTATCGCCCAGGTTCATACCGCGCGATTGAAATCGAATGGTAAAGAGGTGGTGATTAAAGTCATCCGCCCGGATATTTTGCCGGTCATTAAAGCGGATCTGAAACTTATCTACCGTCTGGCTCGCTGGGTGCCGCGTTTGCTGCCGGATGGTCGCCGTCTGCGCCCAACCGAAGTGGTGCGCGAGTACGAAAAGACCTTGATTGATGAACTGAATTTGCTGCGGGAATCTGCCAATGCCATTCAGCTTCGGCGCAATTTTGAAGACAGCCCGATGCTCTACATCCCGGAAGTTTACCCTGACTATTGTAGTGAAGGGATGATGGTGATGGAGCGCATTTACGGCATTCCGGTGTCTGATGTTGCGGCGCTGGAGAAAAACGGCACTAACATGAAATTGCTGGCGGAACGCGGCGTGCAGGTGTTCTTCACTCAGGTTTTCCGTGACAGCTTTTTCCATGCCGATATGCACCCTGGCAACATCTTCGTAAGCTATGAACACCCGGAAAACCCGAAATATATCGGCATTGATTGCGGGATTGTTGGCTCGCTAAACAAAGAAGATAAACGCTATCTGGCAGAAAACTTTATCGCCTTCTTTAATCGCGACTATCGCAAAGTGGCAGAGCTACACGTCGATTCAGGCTGGGTGCCACCAGATACCAACGTTGAAGAGTTCGAATTTGCCATTCGTACGGTCTGTGAACCTATCTTTGAGAAACCGCTGGCCGAAATTTCGTTTGGACATGTACTGTTAAATCTGTTTAATACGGCGCGTCGCTTCAATATGGAAGTGCAGCCGCAACTGGTGTTACTCCAGAAAACCCTGCTCTATGTCGAAGGGGTAGGACGCCAGCTTTATCCGCAGCTCGATTTATGGAAAACAGCGAAGCCTTTCCTGGAGTCGTGGATTAAAGATCAGGTCGGTATTCCTGCGCTGGTGAGAGCATTTAAAGAAAAAGCGCCGTTCTGGGTCGAAAAAATGCCAGAACTGCCTGAATTGGTTTACGACAGTTTGCGCCAGGGCAAGTATTTACAGCACAGTGTTGATAAGATTGCCCGCGAGCTTCAGTCAAATCATGTACGTCAGGGACAATCGCGTTATTTTCTCGGAATTGGCGCTACGTTAGTATTAAGTGGCACATTCTTGTTGGTCAGCCGACCTGAATGGGGGCTGATGCCCGGCTGGTTAATGGCAGGTGGTCTGATCGCCTGGTTTGTCGGTTGGCGCAAAACACGCTGATTTTTTCATCGCTCAAGGCGGGCCGTGTAACGTATAATGCGGCTTTGTTTAATCATCATCTACCACAGAGGAACATGTATGGGTGGTATCAGTATTTGGCAGTTATTGATTATTGCCGTCATCGTTGTACTGCTTTTTGGCACCAAAAAGCTCGGCTCCATCGGTTCCGATCTTGGTGCGTCGATCAAAGGTTTTAAAAAAGCAATGAGCGATGATGAACCAAAGCAGGATAAAACCAGTCAGGATGCTGATTTTACTGCGAAAACTATCGCCGATAAGCAGGCGGATACGAATCAGGAACAGGCTAAAACAGAAGACGCGAAGCGCCACGATAAAGAGCAGGTGTAATCCGTGTTTGATATCGGTTTTAGCGAACTGCTATTGGTGTTCATCATCGGCCTCGTCGTTCTGGGGCCGCAACGACTGCCTGTGGCGGTAAAAACGGTAGCGGGCTGGATTCGCGCGTTGCGTTCACTGGCGACAACGGTGCAGAACGAACTGACCCAGGAGTTAAAACTCCAGGAGTTTCAGGACAGTCTGAAAAAGGTTGAAAAGGCGAGCCTCACTAACCTGACACCCGAACTGAAAGCGTCGATGGATGAACTACGCCAGGCCGCGGAGTCGATGAAGCGTTCCTACGTTGCAAACGATCCTGAAAAGGCGAGCGATGAAGCGCACACCATCCATAACCCGGTGGTGAAAGATAATGAAGCTGCGCATGAGGGCGTAACGCCTGCCGCTGCACAAACGCAGGCCAGTTCGCCGGAACAGAAGCCAGAAACCACGCCAGAGCCGGTGGTAAAACCTGCTGCGGACGCTGAACCGAAAACCGCTGCACCTTCCCCTTCGTCGAGTGATAAACCGTAAACATGTCTGTAGAAGATACTCAACCGCTTATCACGCATCTGATTGAGCTGCGTAAGCGTCTGCTGAACTGCATTATCGCGGTGATCGTGATATTCCTGTGTCTGGTCTATTTCGCCAATGACATCTATCACCTGGTATCCGCGCCATTGATCAAGCAGTTGCCGCAAGGTTCAACGATGATCGCCACCGACGTGGCCTCGCCGTTCTTTACGCCGATCAAGCTGACCTTTATGGTGTCGCTGATTCTGTCAGCGCCGGTGATTCTCTATCAGGTGTGGGCATTTATCGCCCCAGCGCTGTATAAGCATGAACGTCGCCTGGTGGTGCCGCTGCTGGTTTCCAGCTCTCTGCTGTTTTATATCGGCATGGCGTTCGCCTACTTTGTGGTCTTTCCGCTGGCATTTGGCTTCCTTGCCAATACCGCGCCGGAAGGGGTGCAGGTATCCACCGACATCGCCAGCTATTTAAGCTTCGTTATGGCGCTGTTTATGGCGTTTGGTGTCTCCTTTGAAGTGCCGGTGGCAATTGTGCTGCTGTGCTGGATGGGGATTACCTCGCCAGAAGACTTACGCAAAAAACGCCCGTATGTGCTGGTTGGTGCATTCGTTGTCGGGATGTTGCTGACGCCGCCGGATGTCTTCTCGCAAACGCTGTTGGCGATCCCGATGTACTGTCTGTTTGAAATCGGTGTCTTCTTCTCACGCTTTTACGTTGGTAAAGGGCGAAATCGGGAAGAGGAAAACGACGCTGAAGCAGAAAGCGAAAAAACTGAAGAATAAATTCAACCGCCCGTCAGGGCGGTTGTCATATGGAGTACAGGATGTTTGATATCGGCGTTAATTTGACCAGTTCGCAATTTGCGAAAGACCGTGATGATGTTGTAGCGCGCGCTTTTGACGCGGGAGTTAATGGGCTACTCATCACCGGCACTAACCTGCGTGAAAGCCAGCAGGCGCAAAAGCTGGCGCGTCAGTATTCGTCCTGTTGGTCAACGGCGGGCGTACATCCTCACGACAGCAGCCAGTGGCAAGCTGCGACTGAAGAAGCGATTATTGAGCTGGCCGCGCAGCCAGAAGTGGTGGCGATTGGTGAATGTGGTCTCGACTTTAACCGCAACTTTTCGACGCCGGAAGAGCAGGAACGCGCTTTTGTTGCCCAGCTACGCATTGCCGCAGATTTAAACATGCCGGTATTTATGCACTGTCGCGATGCCCACGAGCGGTTTATGACATTGCTGGAGCCGTGGCTGGATAAACTGCCTGGTGCGGTTCTTCATTGCTTTACCGGCACACGCGAAGAGATGCAGGCGTGCGTGGCGCATGGAATTTATATCGGCATTACCGGTTGGGTTTGCGATGAACGACGCGGACTGGAGCTGCGGGAACTTTTGCCGTTGATTCCGGCGGAAAAATTACTGATCGAAACTGATGCGCCGTATCTGCTCCCTCGCGATCTCACGCCAAAGCCATCATCCCGGCGCAACGAGCCAGCCCATCTGCCCCATATTTTGCAACGTATTGCGCACTGGCGTGGAGAAGATGCCGCATGGCTGGCTGCCACCACGGATGCTAATGTCAAAACACTGTTTGGGATTGCGTTTTAGAGTTTGCGGAACTCGGTGTTCTTCACACTGTGCTTAATCTCTTTATTAATAAGATTAAGCAATAGCATGGAGCGAGCCTCACCATCGGGTTCGGTGAAAATGGCCTGAAAGCCTTCGAACGCGCCTTCGGTAATAATCACCTTATCTCCCGGATAAGGGGTTGCCGGATCGACAATGTCTTTCGGTTTATATACCGATAGCTGATGAATCACCGCCGATGGGACTATCGCTGGCGACGCGCCAAAGCGCACGAAGTGACTGACACCGCGGGTCGCGTTGATAGTCGTGGTATGAATCACTTCTGGATCAAATTCGACAAACAGGTAGTTGGGAAACAATGGCTCACTGACTGCAGTACGTTTTCCACGCACGATTTTTTCCAGGGTGATCATCGGTGCCAGGCAATTCACAGCCTGTCTTTCGAGGTGTTCCTGGGCACGTTGAAGTTGCCCGCGCTTGCAGTACAGTAAATACCAGGATTGCATAATGACTCTTATCCGTTTAATCGGGGCGCAAGGATAGCAAAAGCTTTACGCTAAGTTAATTATATTCCCCGGTTTGCGTTATACCGTCAGAGTTCACGCTAATTTAACAAATTTACAGCATCGCAAAGATGAACGCCGTATAATGGGCGCAGATTAAGAGGCTACAATGGACGCCATGAAATATAACGATTTACGCGACTTCTTGACGCTGCTTGAACAGCAGGGTGAGCTAAAACGTATCACGCTCCCGGTGGATCCGCATCTGGAAATCACTGAAATTGCTGACCGCACTTTGCGTGCCGGTGGGCCTGCGCTGTTGTTCGAAAACCCTAAAGGCTACTCAATGCCGGTGCTGTGCAACCTGTTCGGTACGCCAAAGCGCGTGGCGATGGGCATGGGGCAGGAAGATGTTTCGGCGCTGCGTGAAGTTGGTAAATTATTGGCGTTTCTGAAAGAGCCGGAGCCGCCAAAAGGTTTCCGCGACCTGTTTGATAAACTGCCGCAGTTTAAGCAAGTATTGAACATGCCGACAAAGCGGCTGCGTGGTGCGCCCTGCCAACAAAAAATCGTCTCTGGCGATGACGTCGATCTCAATCGCATTCCCATTATGACCTGCTGGCCGGAAGATGCCGCGCCGCTGATTACCTGGGGGCTGACAGTGACGCGCGGCCCACATAAAGAGCGGCAGAATCTGGGCATTTATCGCCAGCAGCTGATTGGTAAAAACAAACTGATTATGCGCTGGCTGTCGCATCGCGGCGGCGCGCTGGATTATCAGGAGTGGTGTGCGGCGCATCCGGGCGAACGTTTCCCGGTTTCTGTGGCGCTGGGTGCCGATCCTGCCACGATTCTCGGTGCAGTCACCCCCGTTCCGGATACGCTTTCAGAGTATGCGTTTGCCGGATTGCTACGCGGCACCAAAACCGAAGTAGTAAAGTGTATTTCCAATGACCTCGAAGTGCCAGCCAGTGCCGAAATCGTCCTGGAAGGGTATATCGATCCTGGTGAGATGGCGCCGGAAGGGCCGTATGGTGACCACACAGGTTACTATAATGAAGTCGATAGTTTCCCGGTGTTTACCGTGACGCATATTACCCAGCGTGAAGATGCGATTTACCATTCCACCTATACCGGGCGTCCGCCAGATGAGCCCGCGGTACTGGGCGTGGCGTTGAACGAAGTGTTTGTACCGATTCTGCAAAAACAGTTCCCGGAAATTGTCGATTTTTACCTGCCGCCGGAAGGCTGTTCTTATCGTCTGGCGGTAGTGACGATCAAAAAACAGTACGCCGGACACGCGAAGCGCGTCATGATGGGCGTCTGGTCGTTCTTACGCCAGTTTATGTACACTAAATTTGTGATCGTTTGCGATGATGACGTCAACGCACGCGACTGGAACGATGTGATTTGGGCGATTACCACCCGTATGGACCCGGCGCGGGATACTGTTCTGGTAGAAAATACGCCTATTGATTATCTGGATTTTGCCTCGCCTGTCTCCGGGCTGGGTTCAAAAATGGGGCTGGATGCCACGAATAAATGGCCGGGGGAAACCCAGCGTGAATGGGGACGTCCCATCAAAAAAGATCCAGATGTTGTCGCGCATATTGACGCCATCTGGGATGAACTGGCTATTTTTAACAACGGTAAAAGCGCCTGATGCGCGTTTGTTTTGCCCTATTTATCGATCCGACAGAGAAAGCGCATGACAACCTTAAGCTGTAAAGTGACCTCGGTAGAAGCTATCACGGATACCGTATATCGTGTCCGCATCGTGCCAGACGCGGCCTTTTCTTTTCGTGCTGGTCAGTATTTGATGGTAGTGATGGATGAGCGCGACAAACGTCCGTTCTCAATGGCCTCGACGCCGGATGAAAAAGGGTTTATCGAGCTGCATATTGGCGCTTCTGAAATCAACCTTTACGCGAAAGCAGTCATGGACCGCATCCTCAAAGATCATCAAATCGTGGTCGATATTCCCCACGGAGAAGCGTGGCTGCGCGATGATGAAGAGCGTCCGATGATTTTGATTGCGGGCGGCACCGGGTTCTCTTATGCCCGCTCGATTTTGCTGACAGCGTTGGCGCGTAACCCAAACCGTGATATCACCATTTACTGGGGCGGGCGTGAAGAGCAGCATCTGTATGATCTCTGCGAGCTTGAGGCGCTTTCGTTAAAGCACCCTGGTCTGCAAGTGGTGCCGGTGGTTGAACAACCGGAAGCAGGCTGGCGTGGGCGTACTGGTACCGTGTTAACGGCGGTATTGCAGGATCATGGTACGCTGGCAGAGCATGATATCTATATTGCCGGACGTTTTGAGATGGCGAAAATTGCCCGTGACCTGTTTTGCAGTGAGCGTAATGCGCGGGAAGATCGCCTGTTTGGCGATGCGTTTGCATTTATCTGAGATATAAAAAAACCCGCCCCTGACAGGCGGGAAGAACGGCAACTAAAACTTTATTCAGTGGCATTTAGATCTATGACGTATCTGGCAAACCATGCCCGATGCGACGCTGTCGCGTCTTATCGTGCCTACAAATAGTCCGAACCGTAGGCCGGATAAGGCGTTTACGCCGCATCCGGCAATTGGTGCATGATGCCTGATGCGACGCTGGCGCGTCTTATCAGGCCTACATTGGTGCCGGATCGGTAGACCGGATAAGGCGTTCACGCCGCATCCGGCAAGTGGTTAAACCCGCTCAAACACCGTCGCAATACCCTGACCCAGACCGATACACATCGTCGCCAGACCAAACTGAACGTCTTTGCGTTCCATCAGATTCAGCAGCGTGGTGCTGATACGCGCACCGGAACAACCCAGCGGATGACCCAGCGCGATCGCGCCACCGTTGAGGTTGATCTTCTCGTCAATCTGCTCAATTAGTCCCAGATCTTTAATACATGGCAGGATCTGCGCGGCAAAGGCTTCGTTCATTTCAAACACGCCGATATCGCTGGCAGAAAGCCCCGCTTTTTTCAGCGCCAGTTTCGAGGCCGGAACCGGGCCGTAACCCATAATCGATGGGTCACAACCAACGACCGCCATCGAACGCACACGAGCGCGCGGCTTAAGACCTAATTCATGGGCGCGGCTTTCACTCATCACCAGCATGGCAGCTGCGCCATCGGAAAGTGCAGAAGATGTGCCCGCCGTTACCATACCGTTTACTGGATCAAACGCCGGGCGCAGCGTGGCGAGGGCTTCCACGGTGGTTTCCGGGCGAATCACTTCGTCGTAATTAAACTGCTTCAGGACGCCGTCGGCATCGTGACCACCGGTCGGGATAATTTCATTTTTAAATGCACCCGACTGCGTGGCGGCCCAGGCGCGGGCGTGTGACCGCGCGGCAAAGGCATCCTGCATTTCACGGGTGATACCGTGCATACGCGCCAGCATTTCTGCCGTTAAGCCCATCATGCCCGCCGCTTTGGCGACATTGCGGCTCAGGCCGGGGTGAAAATCGACGCCGTGACTCATCGGCACATGGCCCATATGCTCCACGCCGCCAACCAGACATGCCTGCGCATCGCCGGTCATGATCATTCGCGCTGCGTCATGTAATGCTTGCATGGATGAACCACACAGGCGATTGACGGTCACCGCCGGGACAGAGTGTGGTACTTCTGCCAACAGCGCCGCGTTACGGGCGATATTAAAACCTTGCTCCAGCGTCTGCTGTACACAGCCCCAGTAAATATCGTCGAGGGCAGCCGCTTCCAGCGCCGGGTTACGCGCCAGCAGGCTACGCATTAAATGAGCGGAGAGATCTTCTGCACGCACGTGACGAAAAGCACCGCCCTTCGAACGGCCCATCGGGGTGCGAATTGCATCGACAATGACAACCTGTTCCATTGTGACTCCTTAAGCCGTTTTCAGGTCGCCAACCGGACGGGCTGGCTCAACCGGGGGATAGTACGGTTCGTTATGACGCGCTTTATTACGCAGACCTTCCGGCACTTCATACATCGGGCCGAGGTGCTGATATTGTTGTGCCATATCGAGGTATTTTGCGCTACCGAGGGTGTCCAGCCAGCGGAACGCGCCGCCGTGGAACGGAGGGAACCCCAGTCCGTAGACCAGCGCCATATCCGCTTCTGCTGGAGTGGCGATAATGCCTTCTTCCAGACAGCGCACCACTTCGTTGACCATCGGGATCATCATGCGGGCGATAATCTCTTCTTCGCTGAAATCGCGCTTCGCGTGGCTGACCTCTGCCAGCAGGTCGTCAACGACGGCGTCTTCTTCTTTCTTCGGCTTGCCTTTACTGTCTTCTTTATAACGCCAGAAACCGAGGCCGTTCTTCTGACCAAAACGGTTGGCATCAAACAGCGCATCGATGGCATCGCGGTAATCTTTCTGCATCCGCTGCGGGAAGCCTGCTGCCATCACCGCCTGAGCGTGATGCGCGGTATCAATCCCCACAACGTCCAGCAGATATGCCGGCCCCATCGGCCAGCCAAACTGTTTTTCCATCACTTTGTCGATCTTGCGGAAATCCGCGCCGTCGCGCAGCAGCTGGCTGAAACCGGCGAAATACGGGAACAGCACGCGGTTAACAAAGAAGCCGGGGCAGTCGTTAACCACAATCGGCGTCTTGCCCATCTTGCTCGCCCAGGCGACAACTTTCGCGATGGTTTCGTCGGAGCTTTTCTCGCCGCGAATAATTTCTACCAACGGCATTCGGTGGACCGGGTTAAAGAAGTGCATCCCGCAGAAGTTTTCCGGGCGTTCCAGCGCGTTGGCCAGTTCGCTGATAGGAATGGTTGAAGTGTTAGACGCCAGCACGGTATCCTGGCGTACTTTTTGTTCGGTTTCTGCCAGTACGGCTTTTTTCACTTTCGGGTTTTCAACAACCGCTTCTACCACAACATCCACGCGGTCAAACCCGGCGTAGTCGAGCGTTGGGTGGATTGTGGAGATCACGCCAGCCAGTTTCAGACCATCGATCTTGCCGCGCTCAAGCTGCTTGTTCAGCAGTTTCGCGGCTTCGGTCATGCCGAGGGTTAACGACTTGTCGTTGATATCTTTCATGACAACCGGCACGCCTTTCCACGCAGACTGGTAAGCGATGCCGCCGCCCATAATGCCTGCACCCAGCACCGCGGCCTGTTTCGGGGTTTCAACGTCTTTGGTGAGTTTCTTCGCTTTGCCTTTTACATATTGATCGTTAAGGAAAATGCCGACCAGTGCGCGGGCTTCGTTGGTATGCGCCAGCGGGACAAAACTTTTGTTTTCCAGGTTTAAGGCTTCTTCACGACCAAAACGGGCCGCAGCTTCAATGGTTTTTACTGCGGTGATGGGGGCCGGATAATGTTTCCCCGCTGTTTGTGCGACCATCCCTTTAGCGATGGTGAAGCTCATGGTGGCTTCAATCTTGCTCAGTTTTAGTGGTTCCAGCTTCGGCTGACGTTTTGCTTTCCAGTCGAGGTCGCCGTTAATGGCCTGGCGTAAAACCGCCTTTGCGCCTTCAACCAGTTTTTCTGCTTTGACTACGCCATCCACCAGACCGATTTTCAGCGCCTGATCCGCGCCGACATCTTTACCGGCGGCAATGATTTCCAGCGCACTGTCAGCGCCCAGCATACGTGGCATACGTACAGAACCGCCAAAGCCAGGCATGATGCCCAGTTTGGTTTCCGGCAGACCGATGCGCAGATCCGGCGTCGCCAGACGATAATCGGTCGCCAGCACGCATTCGCAGCCACCGCCCAGCGCATAGCCATTGACGGCAGCAATGGTCGGCACCGGCAGATCTTCCAGGCGATTAAACACGCTATTGGCAAAGTGCAGCCACTGACTTAACTGTTCTTCAGGAACGAGGAACAGGGACAAAAATTCGGTGATATCAGCACCGACGATAAAGGCTGCTTTGTTCGAACGCAGCAGCAGCCCTTTTAGATCTGATTGCTGTTCCAGCACGCCGATGGCCTCGCCGAGGCTGGCGACGGTCGCAGTGTCGAGTTTATTAACTGAACCTGGGGCATCAAATACCAGTTCGGCAATGCCATCTTCCAGCCAGTCAAGGTACAGGGTGTCGCCTTTGTAAAGCATGTCAGTCTCCTGAATCCGCAAGGTGATCTGGTCGTACCAGATGAGTCGAAGTGTGTATTTTGTGTTAAAAATATGCAAACAAAAGATTAAAGAAATGCCGATCTGATCACGCTCGGCAGAAATCACGCTCTGGATGAACGATGTGCTAAGATGCGGAGACTTAAGGTCAAAAAAACAGAAGGGTAAAAAATGGAATCACTGGCCTCGCTCTATAAAAATCATATAGCTACCTTACAAGAACGGACTCGCGATGCGCTGGCGCGCTTCAAGCTGGATGCGTTACTTATTCACTCCGGCGAGCTGTTCAATGTTTTTCTCGACGATCATCCCTATCCGTTTAAAGTGAACCCGCAATTCAAAGCGTGGGTGCCGGTAACTCAGGTGCCAAACTGCTGGTTGCTGGTGGATGGCGTGAACAAGCCGAAACTGTGGTTCTATCTGCCGGTTGATTACTGGCACAACGTCGAACCGCTGCCGACCTCTTTCTGGACTGAAGATGTGGAAGTGATCGCGCTGCCGAAAGCCGATGGCATTGGTAGCCTGCTGCCTGCTGCGCGCGGCAATATCGGTTATATCGGTCCGGTGCCGGAACGTGCGCTGCAACTGGGTATTGAGGTCAGCAACATCAACCCGAAAGGGGTTATCGACTACCTGCATTACTATCGCTCCTTCAAAACTGAGTACGAACTGGCCTGTATGCGTGAAGCGCAGAAAATGGCGGTCAACGGTCACCGCGCGGCAGAAGAAGCGTTCCGTTCTGGCATGAGCGAGTTCGATATCAACATTGCCTATCTGACCGCGACCGGTCATCGTGATACCGACGTACCTTACAGCAACATTGTGGCGCTTAACGAACACGCTGCGGTACTGCATTACACCAAACTGGACCATCAGGCACCGGAAGAGATGCGCAGCTTCCTGCTGGATGCCGGGGCAGAATATAACGGCTATGCGGCTGACCTGACCCGTACCTGGTCGGCAAAAAGTGACAACGACTACGCGCAGCTGGTGAAGGACGTTAATGATGAACAACTGGCGCTGATCGCCACCATGAAAGCAGGCGTCAGCTATGTGGATTACCACATCCAGTTCCATCAGCGCATCGCCAAACTGCTGCGTAAACATCAAATCATCACCGATATGAGTGAAGAAGCGATGGTCGAAAACGATCTTACCGGGCCGTTTATGCCGCATGGTATCGGCCATCCGCTGGGCCTGCAGGTGCATGACGTCGCTGGTTTTATGCAGGATGATAGCGGTACGCACCTCGCGGCACCGGCAAAATATCCGTACCTGCGCTGCACCCGTATTCTCCAGCCGGGCATGGTGTTAACCATCGAACCGGGTATCTACTTCATCGAATCGCTACTGGCACCGTGGCGTGAAGGGCAGTTCAGCAAGCACTTCAACTGGCAGAAAATTGAAGCACTGAAACCGTTCGGCGGCATTCGTATCGAAGACAACGTGGTGATCCACGAAAACAACGTGGAAAACATGACCCGGGATCTGAAACTGGCGTGATGGAAAGCTGGTTAATTCCTGCGGCACCGGTCACGGTCGTTGAAGAGATCAAAAAGAGCCACTTCATAACGATGTTGGCGCATACCGATGGCGTTGAGGCGGCGAAAGCGTTTGTTGAATCGGTGCGGGCAGAACACCCCGATGCCCGGCACCATTGCGTGGCGTGGGTCGCGGGTGCGCCGGATGATTCTCAACAGCTGGGTTTCTCTGACGACGGGGAGCCGGCGGGAACGGCAGGTAAACCGATGCTCGCCCAGCTAATGGGCAGCGGCGTCGGGGAAATTACCGCTGTGGTAGTGCGCTACTACGGCGGCATATTGCTTGGCACCGGTGGGTTAGTGAAAGCGTATGGCGGCGGCGTGAATCAGGCGCTGCGCCAGCTAACGACCCAACGCAAGACGCCATTAACCGAATATACTTTGCAATGTGAATATCATCAGTTAACCGGCATTGAAGCGTTGCTGGGGCAGTGTGACGGCAAAATTATCAACAGTGATTATCAGGCATTCGTTCTGCTGCGGGTGGCGCTTCCGGCGGCGAAAGTGGCTGAATTTTCCGCAAAGCTGGCGGATTTTAGCCGTGGTTCATTGCAATTGTTAGCGATTGAAGAATAATCCCCACTTCGTTTTGCAGAACTAAGGAAGCGGCAGAGATGCATTTTCGCGCCATTACCCGAATCGTTGGACTACTGGTCATCTTATTTTCAGGGACCATGATTATCCCTGGGCTGGTAGCACTCATCTACCGGGATGGAGCGGGCCGCGCTTTTACCCAGACCTTTTTTGTCGCCCTCGCCATTGGCTCTATGCTGTGGTGGCCGAACCGCAAAGAGAAAGGCGAACTTAAATCCCGTGAGGGGTTTCTGATAGTGGTGCTGTTCTGGACCGTGCTGGGTAGCGTCGGTGCGCTCCCTTTTATCTTCTCGGAAAGCCCGAACCTCACGATTACCGATGCGTTTTTTGAATCTTTCTCTGGCCTGACCACTACGGGAGCCACTACGCTGGTGGGGCTGGATTCGCTCCCTCACGCCATCCTCTTTTATCGCCAGATGCTGCAATGGTTTGGCGGGATGGGGATCATCGTGTTGGCGGTTGCGATACTGCCTATCCTCGGCGTGGGTGGGATGCAGCTCTATCGCGCAGAAATGCCCGGCCCGCTGAAAGATAACAAAATGCGCCCGCGAATTGCGGAAACGGCGAAAACCCTGTGGTTGATTTATGTCTTGCTGACCGTCGCCTGTGCGCTGGCGTTGTGGTTTGCCGGAATGGATGCCTTTGATGCCATCGGCCATAGCTTTGCGACTATCGCTATTGGCGGCTTCTCGACACATGATGCCAGTATCGGTTATTTCGATAGCCCGACTATTAACACTATCATTGCTATCTTCCTGCTGATCTCCGGCTGTAACTACGGTCTGCACTTTTCACTGTTAAGTGGGCGTAGTCTGAAGGTTTATTGGCGCGATCCGGAATTTCGCATGTTTATCGGCGTACAGTTTACGCTGGTGGTTATTTGTACCCTCGTACTGTGGTTTCATAATGTCTACAGTTCGGCGCTGATGACAATTAACCAGGCGTTTTTCCAGGTGGTGTCGATGGCGACAACCGCCGGGTTTACAACTGACAGCATTGCCCGCTGGCCGCTCTTTTTGCCGGTACTGCTTTTATGTTCAGCCTTTATCGGCGGTTGCGCCGGGTCAACGGGCGGTGGCCTGAAGGTGATCCGCATCCTGCTGCTGTTTAAGCAGGGGAACCGTGAGCTGAAACGACTGGTGCATCCGAACGCCGTCTATAGCATTAAGCTGGGGAATCGCGCACTGCCGGAACGTATCCTCGAAGCCGTTTGGGGATTTTTCTCCGCCTATGCATTGGTGTTTATTGTCAGTATGCTGGCGATTATCGCCACGGGCGTGGATGACTTTTCTGCCTTTGCGTCGGTTGTTGCGACATTGAATAACCTGGGGCCAGGGCTTGGCGTGGTTGCTGATAACTTTACCAGTATGAACCCGGTGGCTAAATGGATCCTGATTGCCAACATGCTGTTTGGTCGTCTCGAGGTCTTTACATTGCTGGTGCTCTTTACCCCGACTTTCTGGCGTGAATGATGGAGTAATACGTGAAAACATTAATTCTTTTCTCAACAAGGGACGGACAAACGCGCGAGATTGCCTCCTACCTGGCTTCGGAACTGAAAGAACTGGGGATCCAGGCGGATGTCGCCAATGTGCACCGCATTGAAGAACCACAGTGGGAAAACTATGACCGTGTGGTCATTGGTGCTTCTATTCGCTATGGTCACTACCATTCAGCGTTCCAGGAATTTGTCAAAAAACATGCGACGCGGCTGAATTCGATGCCGAGCGCCTTTTACTCCGTGAATCTGGTGGCGCGCAAACCGGAGAAGCGTACTCCACAGACCAACAGCTACGCGCGCAAGTTTCTGATGAACTCGCAATGGCGTCCCGATCGCTGCGCGGTCATTGCCGGGGCGCTGCGTTACCCACGTTATCGCTGGTACGACCGTTTTATGATCAAGCTGATTATGAAGATGTCAGGCGGTGAAACGGATACGCGCAAAGAAGTTGTCTATACCGATTGGGAGCAGGTGGCGAATTTCGCCCGAGAAATCGCCCATTTAACCGACAAACCGACGCTGAAATAAGCATAAAGAATAAAAAATGCGCGGTCAGAAAATTATTTTAAATTTCCTCTTGTCAGGCCGGAATAACTCCCTATAATGCGCCACCACTGACACGGAACAACGGCAAACACGCCGCCGGGTCAGCGGGGTTCTCCTG